>JAPKXT010000110.1 GCA_026394695.1 Methanoregula sp. | reverse complement strand
TCCCCGTGAGAAAACGTTGTCCGCACTGCCCGGATTGCGGCGAGGGAAACACTTCCCCCTTCCACGATCATTGCATCGCTACCGTCGATTGCGCTCACCATTCCGGAAGGGCCGGGGGAAATGGTATGGATATCGTTTTTCACGATCCCGCTCTCATAAGCGAACTTTTTTACCAGATCCTCCGGGATATGTTTTGCTATCTTCCGGAGCACCCGGTTTAACGATTCCTCGTATGATGTACGGACGTTCAATCTCCGACCTCCTTAACCCGGCTCACCATGTCCGTCCCCATTTCAACAACCAGCGTATTGGCAAACTCTCCCTGCATCTCCTGAATGTGCGAGATCAGGATGATCTGGGGGAACCGTGATTCCTGTGTCCGCAGGGTGGTCAGGAGGCTGCTTCTCCGTTCCTCGTCCTGGCTCCCGAAGATCTCGTCAAAGATCAGGATCGTGCTCTCGTGCACATTATGGAGTTCGGCGAGATACCGGGAGAGGGCGATCCGCAGGGCAACGGCAATATCGTCCTGCTCGCCGCCGCTGAACCGGTCGATGGGGTAATCATTGTCGATGTCACGCACGAGAAGGTTGAAGTCCTCGTCCAGCAGCACCTGTTCGTACCGTCCCCCGGTGATCTCGCTGATGATCCGGCTGACTTCCCCCTCAATCCGGCTCCTGACCACCTGCATGAGGTAGATCACGTAATCGGCAATCACCATCCGGGTCAGCTTCAGGAGCTCGATCTCTTCTTTGAGCGATGCAGCCTGTTTCTGCAGGAGGGCTATCTGTGCCTCCCCGCGTTTGTACTTAGCGATCTTTTCTTTCGTGAAGTGGAGGTCTCTGGTCGCACCGGCGATAACGACTTCCTCGTTCCTGAGGGCTGCGTCGGTTTCCGCAATGGCCGCTTCCATCTTTACGACCACGGCAGGATCCAACGCTGCAGCCGTGATCTCTCCTGATAGTTTCGTGAGTCCGGCATTCCGCTCCGTGATCCTGGCGGTGAGTTCGGCGAGCTGCGTCTTCGCCGTAATCCCCTGTCCTATCTTCTTCCCGAGCTCGATGAAGCGGAGCTGCACCTTCTGGATTTCTGCGTTTTCCCGCTCGCAGGTCCTGCATGCTTCGTCATTGTAGGCCAGCCGGGTGACAGACCCGGTAATCACCTGCTGCTCTTCTGTCTTCTTCGCGTGCTGTGCTTCAAGTTCGGCAAGCTCCGCTTCATGGCCGGGCTTCTGCCGGAGTTTTTCTGAGATAGAGTGGATCGTGTCCAGAGACGATTGTAAGGACCCGATAACGATCTTCTCTTTTTTGAGTTTTTCCTGCTTTTCAAGATCGGCAACTGCCTTGCCGGCCAGTTCCTGCAGTTTTGCAGCAAACTCCGCATCGAGGTTCCCGAAGTGGGAACCGAGTTTCTGCCGGCAGAGCGGGCAGGTGCCATCCGCCCCGGCATCCCGGATGGTCTTCTGGTCTGAGAGGATCTTCTCCCGCTCTTCTGTGTAGCGCTCCTGCTGTGCAGCAAGGGTACCGGTCCGCTGGTTGATCTCCGCGAGCCGGAAACTGACGGCCTGGTCGAGCCGGTCCTCCGCGATCTCCTGAGCTGCCCCAAGGCCGGCCCGGACTTTCACGATGAGCCCTGCCTTCTTTTCTGCATCGTTCTCCAGTCCCCTGATCAGGGCCCGCTGTTTCCCGACCCGTGCGGCAAGCCCGGTGCACTCCTTTATAACAAACCCGAGCTCCGCGGTGAGCCGGAGGTATTCGGCTTTCTTCTCCCGGAGCCCGTCCAGGCGCTGCCGGACTTTCATGTACGAGCCAGCCGTCTTTTCGATCCGGTGGTACTCGGCTTCCTCGTCTGCGATAAGGGAGAGCGAAGTCCTGAGTTTCTGTGCCCGTGCCGTATCTGCGTCCCGTTCGTGCCCGAGCGTCTGGTGCTGCTGGAAGAGCCGGGCATATACGGTCTTCTTCTCCCCGAGCACTTTCTGGTCAGCATCCAGCTGTGCCCTTCGTGACTGGTGGAGGTCCCGCGTCTTTTTGTGCTCCGCTATCGTCGCAGAGAACCCGGCAACCGATGCCTGCAGGGCAGCAAACTCCTCTTCGCCCTGCCGTCCGGCCATGGCCGCGAGTTCGCCGTCCTTCCGCTGGAGTTCCGCGGCTTGTATTTCGATCCGATCTTTTAAGATCTTCTCGCTCTCGGTTTTCAAAAAATCGATCCCGAGCGCCCGTAAGAACCACTCCTTCCTTTTCCCGGGCGTGTTTTCGAGGAGCGTGAGGAGGTCTTTCTGGCCGGCGTAGATGGTGTTTTTGAAATCCACCGGGCCCATGCCGAGCGTCCTTCTCACTTCGGCCTCGACCTGGCTCACGCCCGTGGCCATCAGTTTCCCGTCTTTATGGAACGTAGCCTCGTGGGTGGTGGTTTTTCCTTTTCTGAACGTGCGGATCACGGTGTAGTTATCGCCGCCAATCCGGAAGTCCAGCCGTACCTCGCACTTCTCCTTAGGGGACGCGAAACTGGAGACGATATAGTCGGCGGCAATCCCGGTTGCCTGCACCCCGTACAGGGCAAAGAAAACCGCCTGCACGAGGCTTGACTTGCCGGTTCCGTTGTTCCCGAGGATGCCGGTGATGCCGTCCTTAAAGTGAATCTCCTCATCCCGGAACCGCTTGAAATTTTTCAGCACGAGCCGGTCGATGATCATTCCGTGGCCTCCCGGTGCTGCTCCATCACGGTCTGCAGCACCTCATACCCGCATTTCCCGATGAACTCCTTCTGCCGTGCGATGAGGTGCTGCTGTTTGCCGGCGAATGCGGAAAATTCCTGCAGGTAATCGATGGCCCGGACATCCTGCTGGAGCGGGACAGGACTTTCTGCATCCTTTCCCAGCACCCGGATTTTCAGGTCGAGCAGCTGTTCCCGCACAGGGGAGAGGGCCTTCATATCGATTCCCTTCCCGTGCTCCCGGGAGAGGCCGTCAAGAGTCACCTGAACCATGGCATACCGGGCAATGGATCTCTTCGCGATCCGGTCGATGATCTCCTCGGTAATATCACCCGGAAGCACTCCCTCGCATTTGATCGTCCCGAGATCGATCATTGGCGTATTCGGGAGGTCGAGGTGACGCACTTCGTGCCGCCCGGGATCGACCATCAGCCCGCCTTTCTCATCCGCGATCTCACCGTACGTCAGGTACTCGGTTGACCCGGAATACCAGGCATTGTCCGTGATCTGGCACTGGCGGTGGTAGTGCCCGAGCGCGATGTAATCGAACTTATCCGACAAAATCGTGCTGTCCAGTTCGTGTTCGGCCACCGTAGCCAGCCGCTTATCCTTGATGGAAGTCGCAAGCCCGTGGGTCACCAGCACATTATGATAGCCGCCGGAAGCCAGCTCGATCTGGTCAAATGCCGTGCGGTAGTCCTCCACGCGGAGCATATTGGGAATAAGGTGGAAGACCGTATCGCCGATCTCCACCTCCTCGTACCGGAACCTGTAGGCCGCGGTGATGCGGGACGGGTGGTAGGTGAGGACTTCGTAGGGCGATGTCGTATACCGGGTCTTGACCATGCTGTGGTTGCCGGCAATCACAATGAACGGTATCCCCGCAGCATGGAGCCGGTCAAGCGCTTCGAGCACCGTGGTATAAGCCCGGGTCTTGGGCTTCACGGTATCGAAGAGGTCGCCTGCATGGACGAGCACATCGGGTTTTTGCTGGATTATTGTATCGATCGCCAACAGGAAATTATCATACACCTGCTTCTCGCGGAGGTTCATCCCGCTCTCCGGGTCGAGGCGGTTGAACGCGGCAAGGCCAAGGTGGGTGTCGGCGATGTGGATGAGGTTCATTTTCTTAGAAGTGTATTTGGATTTTTATGGGATATAAGAGGGTGGGGGTGCGGGGGGAAAATGGATGGGGGGATCAGCGGGTTGTGGGGAGTACCCGGTGTGCGGGCTGGAACGGTCCGGATGGATCGATCGCACAACGCATGTACTGTTATGTGAACACTGTTACGGCAGGGAAGTGCGGGGACATGTTCATGTCTGATGCAATGCCAGATGATGCGCTACGTGAACGATTATGTGATTGGTGTTATAAAAACAACGGAGGGGAACGAATGTCTGAAGATGTGTTTGAGGTCGTAACGGAAATAAAATACCGGCCGGAGATTAAAGAGCAGACCGGGGAAGAAGCCCGACGCGGATTGCTGGAAGGAGAGGAGTTCATGGTCCTTGAGATCCAGGTGATCGGGATGGTGGAGAATTCCGAGGGAAAGGATTCGCTTACGATAGATTATATCGCAGCGTGTAACCAGAAGGCGCTCACGTCACCCTGGATGAAAGAGAAGATCCGTTTGCTCACGGATATCTGCGAGGAAACCGTCATGGCCATAAACAATCGGATAAACACCCGGCTCTTCCTCCAGATCCAAAAACGGGAGGATCAGGAGCTGTGCCTGTACCGGTTATCCGCATGGTTGTCGATGGGCGATGACGGTTCGCAGCGCTGGAGTATCCGGGACAAGATCGATCCGGTGTTTGAGCAGGAGGATCGGTCTGTTGGGAAGCTGGTCACGGAGGCGAGGAGGCTGGCGGGGAACGTGATGGGGGAGAAGGTGGGGTGACGTGGTTGTTCCCCCGGCTCTTCTCTCCCATGCAAGCACGCCGCAGTACATCCTCGATGCGGTGATTGTCTGCTTGGGCGGGATCGATTTTGGATCCGTGCAGCAACAGCCGGGAGATCCCGAACGTGCCGGCAGCGAGCTTGGATATTTCATTAACTATATTTCATGCCCGGTCGAATCTGACCAGTAACACGGCAAATTTGCAATGATTGAAGGGCAGATGGGTGGAGAGTTCTTCACGCCGATGAGGAACTGGAGCGGCTCAATGCGGAGGCCCGCGTGCTTGAGGAGCGGATCGGTGAGAATGTGGGGAAGATCCTCGACCGGACATAATCCGGATACTGTTGGGAACATTGTTGCGACAGTGTCGCAACAATTGTCTACTCAGTGGAAAGATAATTATCCACACAATTTGTGGATACCTCTGATACCGATGGAAAAGGATGACGAAATAAGGGAATGTGGGAGGGATAACTGATGCCGGAGGAAAATCTGCCTGAGATTTATGATGCGGATCGTGCTGCATCAGAGTTTCTGATATATCAGACGGAAAATGGAGAATCCCGGGTTCAGGTGCGCCTGTTCCAGCAATCCGTATGGCTGACCCAGAAGCTTATCGCGGATTTGTTTGAAAAATCCGTCACGACAATTAATGAACACATCCGGAATATCTACGAAGAGAAGGAATTAGACCCGGAAGCAACTATTCGGAAATTCCGAATAGTTCAGATGGAAGGGGGAAGAAGCGTTGAACGGCTTGTTGATTTTTACAATCTTGATGTAATCCTCGCGGTTGGTTATCGTGTCCGGTCTCATCGCGGTACTCAGTTCCGCCAGTGGGCAACCCGGCATTTGAGTGAATATGTAACGAAAGGGTTTGTTCTTGACGATGAACGACTCAAAGCGGGGACGGGTCCTGGCGATGACTATTTCGATGAGCTCCTTTTCCGTATCCGGGATATCCGTGCATCAGAACGAAGATTCTACCAGAAGATCACGGATATTTATGCGACCAGCGTTGATTACGATCCTCATCACCAGATGACGCTCGACTTCTTTGCAACTGTCCAGAATAAAATGCACTGGGCAATTCACGGTCACACCGCAGCGGAACTTATCACGGAACGTGCCCATGCGGACCGGCCCTATATGGGTCTGACGGCATGGAAGCATGGACCGAAAGGTCATATCCAGAAAACGGATGTTACCGTTGCAAAAAACTATCTGTCCCAGGATGAGATCACGAATCTCAACCTGATTGTAACCCAGTACCTTGACTTTGCCGAGGCGCAGGCACGCCAGCGGAAACCAATGTCAATGCGGGACTGGTTAAAAAAACTCGATGGTTTTATCCAGCTCAATGATCGTAATATCCTGACGTCTGCCGGGAAAATTTCCGCTGATCTTGCAAAGAAAATAGCAGAAGATGAGTTTGAACGGTATGAAGATCAGCGCCGTTTGCGTGAGGCAACTGAGCCCACAAGCGATTTTGACCTCATGGTTGAGGAAGTAAAAACACTCCCTGCAGGAAAACACAAGGAAAACAGGGTTCCGCATGAGTGAGTATCAACCGTCTCCGGAGAAAAGATTATATTCCGGGAATTGTGGGTTCACTGTCCCCACAATCTGTCATGATACTTTTTGCGGGAGCGTTAACAGGGTGTTAACAAGGTCTTAACAAGGTCTTAACAAGTTCTTAACAAAGGTCTTAACATGATGTTTTTGCATTCTAAAGAAACCCTGAAAATCCGTTCGAACGGGCAAAATCGCTCCAGATATGTTTTATTCCGGGTCTTAACAAGTTCTTATCATCATGTTAACATGCCGGGTTTTCCTGAAACTTTTAACAAGGTCTGGCAATGCGGTAAAGGAGTCGACAGGTTGTTTCTCGCATGAGCCCTCTCCCTATATCCGAAGCGAGCAGCATCCGCGTCGCTGAGTACCTCACCGAACTCCCTCCCCGTGAAGTGCTGGAGCAGAAGCTCGAAAGCAGCGGTGGCGATTGCACGGGAACGGCTCGCTGCCCGGGGAAAGGGGGAATAATATTCACCTATTTTGATTTAACCAATGAGTCACGATGACTGGAAACCAATCAAACTAAAAAGACATTTGCGATGAAATTGTTACCATTCAGTCGTGAGTCCTCCCGGCCAATTGACTCACAAACGTAACATATGACTTAGCGGGTATCGGTGTTTTATGATAGGGAAATAAAGATATCACTGATAATTGGAGAATCTGGTTAAGAATACCGGGCTTTCCGGGGAATCGTTCCGCAGGATTTTTCTTTTTCGTGCAGATTGGTCAGATAGTGTCTGACGAATTGGGTTTTACCAAATTTTTTATCGATTGTGCAGACAGTATCTGCAAAATTGTGCAATCGACCTCGACCCGTGCAGCAACAGCCGGGAGATCCCGAATGTGCCGGCAGCGAGGCACTACACCGCTTAGGACAATGGGCTGCCTGGTGGTGCATTCATCCCACAAGCCGTGGGACAATTGGGGCGCCCGGCGTGCGGGAAGAAAGGCTCCTGGTTTATTGAAAAATTTACCAAAGAGCGTCGGGCCCGGCCCAGGGACCAGCAGGATGCCCGACGGGTGTGTCGCACGTGTTACAATGATGCGGTGAAAGCGGAGCAGATGGCCTCGGTCCCGTTACCGGGCACCGTGAATGTTTCCCGGTGTAGCCGCGCAACGGCGGATGTGGGGAAGTGTTCGGTGTGCGGGATTGCAAAGGTGGTGTGTATTGATCGAGAGGCGGGTGTGAAGCTCTGCGAGCATTGTTACGGAAGGGGGGTGCGGGAGGATGCACGGGAGCTCATCGATAAAAATTTAGAGCGGAAGTGTAACAGCCACTCTCCGGGACCAGATCGATCCAGTGTTTGAGCAGGAGGATCGGTCTGTTGGAAAGCGGGCCTCAGAGGCAAGGAGGCTGGCGGGGAACGTGATGGAACAGAAGATGGGGTGAAGTGGTCGTTCCATCCGCTCTTCTCTCGCATGAGAGCACAGAGCACTACACATCTCAGTACATCCTCGATGCGGTGATCGCCTGCATGGGTGCGATCGATCCGGGCCTATGTACCAGACAGAAACCCAGGAGGCATCTTTTTATTCCTAATCGTGATTAGTACTAATCATGATTAGAGAATTTATCGACCGCGAGGAAGAGCGTTCCCTGCTTGAGCGTGAATGGCAGGATTCCGGGGGCAGGCTCATCATCCTCTACGGCCGGAGACGGATCGGAAAGACCCGG
>JAPKXT010000095.1 GCA_026394695.1 Methanoregula sp. | reverse complement strand
CTCCTTGCATGGATCGGTTTAGGCGCTGATGGTGTTTCATCCTCCTCCTATGGACCGCCGGAAGCCTTCATAGCACTCGGTGAACATACCTATCTTGCGGTCTTTCTTGCTCTTGGAACCGCGCTTACCGTTTTCATCATTTCGTATGCCTATACCCGTATTATCGAGCATTTTCCCAGCGGGGGCGGGGGGTATATTGTCGCAACACACACCATCAGTGATCGGGCGGGTGTTATTTCCGGAAGCGCCCTGTTGATCGACTATATGCTGACCATCACAGTTTCCATCGCTGCCTGCGGTGAAGCGATCTTTTCATTCCTGCCGTACTCTTACCAGCCGTACAAACTCGCGTTCGCCTGCCTGCTTATCCTTATCCTGATAGTGATCAACCTGCGGGGCGTAAAAGAGTCTGTCACGGTGCTCGCACCGATATTTCTCGTATTCATTGCGGCTCATGCCTTGCTGCTCGGCTATGGTATTTTTGCCCAGGCACCTCATATTGCCCCGGTTGCTGATGGAATCCAGGCAGGACTTTCCCGCGACCTGGCAGCGATCGGTATTATCGGGGTGCTGGCAATTTTCTTACGAGCATATTCGCTGGGTGGTGGCACCTACACAGGGATTGAAGCAGTTGCCAACGGGATGCAGATCATGCGCGAGCCCCGGGTGAGGACTGGCAAGCGCACGATGGCGTATATGGCCCTCTCCCTTGCGGTCCTTTCCGGGGGTCTCTTTGCCTGCTACCTCCTCTGGAATGTTCAACCAGTTCCGGGTCAGACGCTGAATGCGGTGCTCGCGAACGGTGTTTTTAGCAACTGGCCTTTGGGAGGACTCCTCGCATTGATCACCATATTTTCTGAAGCTGCCCTGCTCTGTGTGGCGGCTCAGACCGGGTTCATTGATGGTCCACGGGTCATGGCGAACATGGCAATCGATTCGTGGCTCCCCCGCTCATTCGCGTTGCTTTCGGAACGCCTCACTATGACCAACGGTATCCTGCTTATGGGCGGGTCAGCGCTTTTAATAATGATATTCACGCGGGGCTCTGTCATCATCCTAGTTACCATGTATGCAATCAATGTGTTTCTCACGTTTTCAATCTCTGAGTTCGGTATGTCCCGGTTCTTCTACAAAAACCGTGCAACGGAGAAGGAATGGAAACGGCATATCCCGATCCACCTGACCGGTCTTGTGCTGTGCAGTACTATCCTTACCATCACCCTTTTTGAAAAGCTGGGTCAGGGAGGCTGGTTCACCATTCTTCTGACTTCAGCACTTGTCGGGCTCTGCTTCCTGATCCATGGACATTACCAGAAGGTAACAAAAGGATTAAGGAAATTAGATACATTGCTTGAGCTTATACCTGCAACCGGTATAAAGAATACCGAACCGGTAAATTCCCACAAAATGACTGCGGTGCAACTCGTCACCGGGTTTCATGGTTTTGGCGTAAACACGTTTTATTCTATCATAAAAAATTTTCCCGGCGTCTATGAAAATGTTATTTTTGTCTCAATTGCCGTAGTAGATTCAGGAACATTCAAGTGTTCATATGTAGAGATGGCTCTTACGAATTATACAAAGATCAAACTCATTTAATACGTTGATCTTGCGCGGGTGATGGGTTTTGCTTCTGATTACCGGATGGATATCGGCACCGATGTTGTTGAAGTGGCAGTACCACTCTGCAAATCCATCGCAAAGGAGTTCCCGAATTCCACGTTTTTCACCGGACAGATAGTTTTCCGTCATGAAAATCCGTTCCAGAAGATACTGCATAACGAGACTGCATTTGCGATACAGCGACGGTTACAGTACAGCGGTATCACGACGGTAATTATGCCAATCCGTGCAGAAAAATAGGTTTTT
>JAPKXT010000016.1 GCA_026394695.1 Methanoregula sp. | reverse complement strand
GGCGAGATCGGAACGGGTGTGCATATCCACCGGGGTTTTGGGATTCTCACGGTAGCATATTTCAGGAAGGCAGTTTGACATGAGCCATCCCCACTCCCTTGGGTTTTTATGTGAAAACACCACCATCTACCTATTTATCTGGAACGGACAAACCGGTGCTGAGAGGAAGAGTCTATGCGGGATCTTATCACTACTGCTGAAGTCTGGAAAGAGGGGGGCATGTACACGTCGTACTGCCCGGAACTCGATATTGCCAGCTGCGGTCACACTTTGGAGGAAGCAAAGAAAAATTTACAGGAAGTTATTACGATTCAGTTGGAAGAGACTGCTAAAATGGGAACACTTGACGAGTTACTGAATGAATCCGGGTATGTCCAGGAAGGAAATGTTGTAAAGACCAACAAAAAAATTGTATGCTTTGAAGAGATCAGCATTCCGATTCCCGTAGTGTAACTACCCGTGAAAAGATCATGATAAGAGATCCCAAAAGCCTATGAATTATTTCATTTCCTTGTTTTGCACGTTTGAGTGATGCTATTTGAAAAAGATATCCCCTGCTAATTGGAAAACGCAGGTCCGGATATTTGAGATGTCCGGGTGCACGTTCGTCCGCCAGAGTGGTGATCATATGATCTTCCATCATCCATCTGCAAAACGGGCTGTCGTGATTCCCCGGTATGATGAGGTACCGGTGACGATTATCCTGAATAATATGAAAACCGCAGGGATGACACGGGAAGAATATCTTCGATTGCTCCAGATGTGATGTGAAGATTGTCTGAGCATTCCTGCACGGCAATCCTCCGGAGTGGGAATATTCTTTTTGCCGGTTTTTCTTTCCCTCGCTGCCCGAACCGATCGCTTTTTTCCTGATAACCCAGCCTCGCCAGCTCACCATACCACCCGTCTCCGCTTGTGACACTGGTTCGTCAGGGAACCACGGGCAGCCCGGAAGGGTTGATGCAGGTGCGAAATCTGCGTTTGAAGCATTCATCCGGGATCTTTTCCAAGGATAAAAGGAAGTTCTGACGTGTCATGGTTGCGAGCGGTTGGATGCCGGGCACGATCCCGAACCGCTCAACAAGTTCTGGGTCGTTTTTGTGTGAAATGGTTCCAGAACCGGGATATTTCATCACCTGTCAGAGATGAACTGCCTGGTCCGGTTCTCCAAAAGGATATCAAAGATTGTTTTGAACGTCATGTATCCAATTCTCTTTTGTGTGCTTTTACGGGAGAGTTGCAAATGTATACATAATATGGTACACGCTATTGTTGATACAGTGAGTAAGTCCTTCTTAAAAAAGGATGATGCCACCTTGAGGTGGATGGGACGAAGCAGGGAAGGGTTCACTATTCATCTTTTCTGACCTTTGAAATAATCGAATGACATTATCACTTTTTCGTCGATAATGCGATAGAACGTATCATCGACAAAGAACAGGTTAAAATTTTAACTCATTCCAAACAAATCTGAAATCTCTATTTTTATCTCACGCATTTTTTCCGACGTTACCGTTCCAATCACATCGAGGACGATATTTTTTTCAAGAGAATAGATGGCATCGACCTGCACAAAACTGGGATAGGCAAGTGATCCTCCCACAAGATCTTCATGGGAAATACTGATACCCCAGAAATTTGGCTTGTTTTTGGTGATCTTCATTACAATCACATCACGGGATATGAGGTTATTTGCAGAATTACTGATGACAAGTGCCGGTCGTAATTTTGACTGGTGCTGGTTGGAATAGGAAAAATCCACCAGTACAATCGACCCCTGGTTCAGCTCATTCATCCGCTAACCTTCGTTTTGAATATTCTTTCCACGCATCATCAGAATTTTCATAATCGATTTCAATTTTTGCTTTCCGGAAAATTATCCTGTCATCTTCAGAGGAGATTGCAAGATAATCTCCTTCATGGATATCAAGGTGCGACCGGATTTTTTTTGGAAGGGTAATCAATCCTTTTGAGGATACTTTGACAAGGGTAGCGTTCGGCATGGATTTTCACAGGAATACTATTAAGATTCTTAGATTATTAGTTTTCTGATCAAGAGAATCAGGATTTAATGCATATCATCTCTAAGTTGTAGTAACATGTAAAAAAAAGAATCGGAAACAGGAGTTTAAGATAATCTGCCAAACCCCATCTGCTATATCATGGGCGTGCAGGAACGCTCCGGCGGGATTGCACACCTTCTCCGTTCAGGACAACGATTTTTAACGACGGGCAGCCCGAAGGGCTGGTGCAGGTGCGAAATCTGTGGGATATTGCAATCTTCACTCTATGCATTAACCTGATAAAATTTTTAATAACAAGTTCCGGTTTTTATGGAACAATTAAAAAAAGGTGGATGATTAAAACCGCCCGTACTTTTTGTGGGCAAGTTCTATGGGGAAAATATCATGCACCCTGACGATCATCATCTCTTTGTTAATACTATAAAACGCGGTATATGTTCTGGCAATATGAAGGCGGTATATTTCCCTGCCACTCCGTAAGATCAGTTTTTCCTTATCCCCGCCACTACCGGGAAATGGATTCTCATAAAGACCTCTGAGAGCGTTTCTGATTATTCGCCGGGATTTTTCGGGTACGGTTTCAATATACACTTCAGCCGTATTCCGGACCTTCACCTCAAAGGTCAATCCTTAATCTCCGATAGTGACACATACTCCGAATCCGGGCAGCTTTCCCACATCCTCACATCTTCCTCAAGGCGGGCTTTTTTTACCCGGTCTATCATATCTTCAAGGAGATCATCATAGGTCTGACCAGCTCCCTTCATCGCTCCAAGCTCTTTCCAGACCGGCTCGGATACCGGTATCCGTTTTACTGCTGGCATGATTATGTTGTAAACATTGTAAATATTTAAAACATTTACCATAGATTCACCGCATGGAAGTTATGACTGTTCTGAGATTATCCAAGGCACACCCAGCCAAACCCCATCTCATGTATCGTGGGCGTGGAGGAACGCCTCACCCGGGATTGCACACCGTCTCCGCTCAGGACACCGGTTCCTCAGGGAATCACGGGCAGCCCGGAGGGTTGATGCAGGTGCTTCCGTTTCCCGGTTCTGGTAGTGCATACGCTGGATTCTGACAGGTGAGTGCGAGCGATACTTTTGTGGCGTAAAAAAAAGGGTGAGATTAGACCATGGTATCCAGAATTATCTGATTCGATAAACTGATGAGAAAAAAAATGTATAGTCTCATAACATAATGTAACTATCATGAAATATACGGTAGTGCTCGAATCCCAGGAGGGGGGCGGTTTCACCGTCCAGTGTGTGGTGGCGTGTTTTTTCCGTACCCCTTCATCGTGAACTAAAAAAAGGCACACAGATCGCGGTTCTCAAACCGGCTGGAATTACGGTCTATGATTTCAAACGACTCTATAGATAAGACTCAAATGAACGATATTTCATAAACCCAAGCGAAAAACCCAAGGTTGGATCACTCCGGCACAATCACTCATCGCCGTACTTGCACCGCTCCGCGAGCTCCCCCCTCCGCACAACCACCGGACCCGGCACACCCTGCCAAACCTCATCTCAGTATCATGGGTGTGCAACAACGCTCAACCGGGATTGCACAATTCCTATATACTATTGTTCATAATAATGAACATATGTTCAAAAGTATGAACATGTTCGAAACTCCCGCACTTGAGACTCTCGTATTCCTCGGCCGCCATTACCGGAACAGTTACTATGTTCGGGAGCTGGCTAAGATACTCTCGATCAGTACCGGTGCTGCGAGCGGACATCTCCGGGCACTGGAAGAATCGGGTCTCGTGACAAACGAGCAGAAAGGGAGGACGCTCTTGTTCCGAGCCAGCATCTCACATCCGATCGTACGGGAGGCAAAGATTTTTGCAACCCTGCTTGAACTCTCGCCGCTCATCGCTTCAGGGCAAAGCGGGATCGTGCGGATGATTCTCTTTGGCAGTTGTGCAGTGGGAGAAGATTCTGAGGAAAGTGATATCGATCTCTATCTGGAAACAACCGATCGTCCTGCAGCAAAGGCCCTGATATCGCGCTGTGAATCCGGCGTATCACGGAAAATTTCACCGATCATTGTCTCACCGGATGAGGCTGTGCAGCTCCGGACACGTGACCGCCCGCTGTTCGAGCGGATACAAGGTGGGAAGCTCCTTGTGGGTGAGCAGCTATGAGATACCGTTTCGATGAATGCCTGGAGCGGGGAAAGATCGTAAAAATTTCCATTGACCAGGGTCTTGTTGCAAAGGAACTCCGCGAAGCAGAAGCGGATCTTGCCGCAGCAGAGCGATCGCTTCTGGACCACCAGGAGAAATGGGCGATCATCCAGGGATACTATTCG
>JAPKXT010000111.1 GCA_026394695.1 Methanoregula sp. | reverse complement strand
GCAGTGTCAGTTCTCTCGACGTATATTTTCGTACGCGTCATGCAGAAGAAGGAGGGAATCTGATGATACGGCGGATCTCGCACTTCCTGTGCAACTATGAAAATATTGTGCCGCTCTTCGCGGGTGCCTGTGCAATAATTTTTCTTGCCGGTATCCTGATGCTGCCCATCAGTTACCATCAGGATCAGCTCTACCCCAAAACGATTGACAGGAACAGCACCCTTGACCCGTATGACCGGGGGGGTCCGCCTTTTACCCAGGTAACCATTCAGGCCCAGTATCCTGAGAACTCACCTACTGCCGGACTGGTTACATCCTATCTCACGCCATTCTCCCTCTACCTTTCCCAAACGACACAGCACCTTGGAACCACTATTGTTGCTCACCCGGGGGGCATTATCGATGAAATCCTCTATAATACACGTGGTCTCGATACCGTAGTGGAACCAACGATATTACTGATAGCGTTTGCCATCGCTTCATACCTGTACCGGAAGGTGGGATGATGTGGGGACAGTACAACGTTGGATTGCTGGTGGTCCTGATCTCGGGGGTGATCGGGTTTCTGGCACTTGCCATTGAGACCGATGACCTGCACCGGTTGCTGCTCCTTGACCTCGTTGAGATCACGACACTGGGTGTAATTGCCCTGCTGGGCACTGACCTTGCCGAAGCGCTCGTCCTCCCCGGGCTGACCGTAGGAATCGCAGAACTCCTTGCCCTCTCCCAGATCTACATCACCAAGGAAGGATTAAAGGAACGGCCGGTAACGGGACTGAACATCGAGGTAATCCAGAAGGCGGATGCACCGATGATAATATCAGTATTTCTTGTTGTATACGGGTTGCTGTTGTCTGGCTTTACCGGAGGAGGTGTTGCCGGGCTCGGGCTTGTGTTCTACTTCATGTCACGGGGATACAAAGAGGACCTGAATATGCTCGAGATGGCAAGCGGCATCTCATGGGCTATCTGGATCTTCGCTTTCTTTGTCTTCATGTTCCTCCCCCAATACTGGTTTATTGCTCTTATGGGTGCTGCAGTGGGTATCGTACTCAAAGTGACCGTCAAGATGTCCCTTGTCGGGACCATGTGGGGTGAGCACCGTGACTAGTATCGGAGGTATCCCCTACTATATTCTTGAGTTTGGCGATGAACTCGTGTACTTTACACCCTACACGATCACGCTCTTTCTCCTTGCGCTGACATTTACTATCCTCGTCATAATCAGCCGGCCGGAACAACAGGTGGATGTTGCATTCGGTGGTGATGCCTACCGGACCAAGGAGATCAGTCTCTCCGAAATGCGGTTCCGGCGTTTTATGGCGATTGCCTGCGGTCTCGCCTCAATGGGTGCGATGGTGACCGGGGATATCTTCAATTTCACCCTCTTTACCGCAATGGTCGGGATAACCAATGTTGGCATTGTTGCCGCAGTTAAAAGCCCGCATGTTCAGGATGCAGCATACCAGTACGGGCTGGTTGCGCTCGCAGCAACGGTGCCCCTCTTTGCGGGTGCAGCAGTGTACGCAGCGGCAACTGGCTCACTCTCCATGATCGAGCTGATGAAAGGTACAGTACCGGCCGTCCCGCTGATTGCCAAGGCAATGCTCGTGATTGGGGTGATTGGTGAAGGAATGGCCCCGTTCTACGCGGCAAAAGCAGAGATGTTCCGCGCCCCGGGAGCCCCATATGTGATTATGTGCTCGCTCTCCTCGCTCCTGATCTTTTTGCGGGTTGTCGAGGTTGTAATGCTGGGGTGATGAGAATGAAGAAAACAACGGTAGCACGGATTTTCTGGTTGGGTGCGGGTGCCTGCATAATCTCATCGGGCTTATACTTCATGGGTTTGATACCGCTCCCTGTTTGTGCAGCAGTGCTTATTCCGGCATTCCCCGTCACGGTATTAGCGCTCTTTTTCTGGTGGATGGCAGGACAATCAGGAGGTGACATCCCGTTCATCGGGTACTGATATGATCCTAGAACTTGTCCTTGCCACGCTCTTTGGCCTGCTCCTCTTAGGTATCCACCGGAAACTGATTGCCCGGATCCAGCGCAGGCCCGGCCCTCCGGTCTGGCAGGAAATCCTGCACATGCGCAAGTTCTCCGACTAAACTACCTGGATTCCCATAACTGCACGTCGGACCCTCTTTGTTGCGGTCGTAGTCATTGCTATTGGTATCTGGACTGCAGCATTTTATGTACTGGTCAGTGGAGGGAGCCTGCTGGTAATCCTCGGAATATATATGCTCCATAAGATCGTAGAGCATGGTTTTGGGCTCTCATCAGGGTCGCCTTACGGCAAGTATGGCGGTGTCCGTTCAGTCATCTCGGCAGCATCGGAGATTCCCCTCTTTGTCAGTGTTGCGGTGATCGCCGTCTACACGCACTCCCTGGATCTCTCATCTATCATGCAGTACCAGCAGGTCTCCGGACCACTGCTCATTACCGCATTTCCCGCAGCGTGCGCAATGTTTCTGGTAATCCTTTCAAAGATGCCCTTTGGCCCCTTCTCCATAGTTGAGGCAAAGGAACTGGTGAGCGGGTACAAGACCGAACATTTCGGTATCTGGCGCGCCGGGCTCGAGGTTTGTAATGGCCTGAAAACCTATGTCCTGCTCGCGGTCTTCCTCACCGTGTTTATCGGGCCAATGACCATGCCCTGGCTCCTGATGGGTATGATCCTCCTCGTTGTGTTCCTTGCCTTTTCCTGTGCGATTACCCCGATGATGTCCCCTTTCGATTCCGTGACCATCCAGATGATGGTAACCGGTCTGGTGCTTGTCTATGCTGCAACCGTACTGATGGTGGTGCATCCATGATCCGCGAAGCAATCCTCTTCGGGGGCGTGCTGTATATCCTCATTACCATCGCCCAGATCATCGACCGTCCGGCAATCTGGCCGGCAGGAATTATTGCAGCAGGCATGCTCGCAATTGTCACAGCCTTCTACCTCCTGCGGGATGAACACCGGCTTCATACCTCTGAGATCGTTGCACTCTGGGTTGCAGTGCTGCTGTTCATGGTCTACGGTACACTCAAGTACGGGGGGGTTCTGTGACCACCTATCTCTACGAGAACGATCTTGTGCCCCAGAAATACCGTATTCTGGTTGCTCACCGGCATGATACTCTGGTGCGAAAGATCGCCCTGGAACTGGATATTCCGGTCCAGGAATTACGAAGATACCTGATCGAGCATCTTGACATGATGCTGCTTGAAAACCTCCCGGCCAGGGCTGAAATGGCAGATGTCCATGCTGATCAGGATGATCCGATTGCACGGGCACTGGGACGGGAAAAATTTACGCAGTATCTTCAGATCCTTCCTTATGCTGCAATGGAACCTATCTTCCATGAAGTGAGTGGCCGCGTACACGCAGGTACTCCCATGGAAGACGCCATCGCGTATGGCAGGGAAAAGATGCGGGAGGAATTGCGAAGATGACCATTCTCCAGAGGATAAAAAACAAGGTCAGGGCACGCTCAATCCATGTGGCATATGTTGATGTTGGTTCCTGCAATGGCTGCGATATCGAGGTTCTTGCCTGCCTGGCGCCCCGCTACGACATCGAACAGTACGGCATCTTTGTTCACAACAACCCGCGGGAGGCAGACGTCCTCCTCGTCATTGGTGCCTATACCCCGGGATGGGAGGAGAAACTTGCCATGGTCTGGGAGAAGATTCCCGATCCCAAAGCGGCAGTGGCCATTGGCAACTGCCCGATCTCCGGCTGCCTGTTCAATCGCAGGGAATCCTTCGTTGATCCACCGGTAAAAAAGCACATCCCTATCGCCGCAGAAGTGCCGGGCTGCCCTCCCCGTCCCACTGAGATTCTTCAGGCAATCCTTTCTGTGCGTGATTCTGTCTTTGCCAACTGGGAGGAGGAGCACCCATGAAGCGGACGGTTGATGTCAATATCCCGCTGGGACCGATTCATCCCTGCTTTAAAGAACCCGTACGGCTCAAATGCGAGGCAAAAGGCGAACGCATTGTCGGTGTGGAGGTCGAGCTCGGGTACATGAAGAAGGGGATTGAGCGGATCATGAAAGGACGCCCATGGCAGGAAGTCATGTTCCTTGCAGAACGTGTCTGTGGGATCTGCTCGGTTATCCATAACATGGTCTTTATCGAGGCAATGGAACAGATCAGCGGTATTTCCGTCCCGCCACGCGCAGCGTATCTCCGCGTAATCGCAAACGAACTTGACCGGATGCAGAGCCACCTGCTTGCCAACTTCTCCTACTGCTACACCATCGAGCACGAGACACTGGGGATGTACCTGCTTGACCTGCGGGAGCAGGTGATGGATGAGCTTGAACACCTGACCGGTGCCCGGGTTACCTGTGCATACATCATTCCCGGAGGTGTCCGGTGCGATATCCCCCGCCCGGATGCAGAATTGTTACAAACCTCGCTCGACCGGATCGAGCGGGACCTGCGCAGGTATTCCGGGATGTTTGCCGATGGACCGATGATTGCCCTGCGCAGCCGGGGTGTAGGGATCCTGACACAGGAAGCGGCACAACAGGCTCATGCTGTTGGCCCGACCGCACGGGCAAGCGGGATCGCTGCTGACTGTCGCCTCAACCATCCAACCTACCGGCAACTCGGGTTTGTTCCGGTCAGCCGAAAGGATCACGATAACTATGCCCGGGTCATGGTCCGGTTTGATGAGGTTGTCCAGAGCATCGGCCTTATCAGGAAATGCCTGCAGGATCTCCCCAAAGGGGTAATACGGGGCGGGGGCGTCTGCAAGGCGGGAGAGACACGATACAGCGGCGAAGCGCCCCGGGGGGAGCTGACGTACTTTATCAAAAGCGACGAATATGGGCGGATTGTTGATATCCAGATACAGACTCCGTCCATCATGAACATCGAGGCCTGCTGCCACGAAATGATCTTAGGGGCAGATTCGATAGCTGATGTTACGTCAACGTTTGTCTCGGCAGATCCCTGCGTTGCATGTACGGAGCGGTAACATGGGGCAGTCCCTTATTTGGTACCTGAAAGAGTTCGCCCGCATCGAATGGATCAAAAAGTTCCTGTTTGCAAAGACTGCCCCGCTGGTAACGCCCTCGTACTTCCGGGGATTCCCTGAACCGACCGGAAAGATCTGCCAGAACGCCCTCTTTTGTATGATGGTCTGCCCGGCACCGGGAGCGATCGAAGTTGTGCATGATGAGGACGGCTGGATACCGCGGATCCACAAAGGGCACTGTATCCGCTGTGGGTTCTGTGTGGAAGCGTGCCCGAACGGGATCCTCAAAAGCGGGAGGATCCTTGAGACCAAAGAGCGCGAAGGGACCTCGCTGCTTTTCTCATTCCGCATCGCTATTGACCTGGAACTGTGCACGGGCTGCGGGAACTGCTGTACCGCGTGTCCGGTCAATAAGGTGATCGATGCCCAGATGGGGGCAGGCGGACATTCCTCGAACGATGAGGTGATCATGCGGGTGCAGGAAGGGGATATCGTGGTGATCCACGAGGATAAATGTACGGGCTGCAAGACCTGCGAAGTCAGTTGCCCGACTGGTGCCATCCGGATTGCCCGGATCCTTGAAGGATACCAGCAGCCCGTGCAGGAGGAATCACAGTGAAGTGCATCCTCAACACCGGGCGCACCGTCCCGCAGGGAACAGCAGTCGAACATAAGGGTTCGGATGCATACCGTACAGTGGCTTCTGCCTGTTTCCTCAATCCCGTGGATATGATGTTGCTGGGAATTGAGAACGGAGCAAGGATCCGGATCACAACCTTAACCGGATATGTCGTACTTACCGCCCGTTCAGCAGAGGGAGTAACACGGGGTGAGATTTTTGTGACGATTGGTCCGTATGCCAACCACATCATCTCATCAGAAACCCATGGCACCGGCATGCCTGACTTTAAAAGCGAGTGGGTAGACGTGGAACCGACCGGGGAATCCGTGAGGAGTGTTGGGGAGCTTATGGAAGAGATCGGGGGGTTGCGGTATGATCCTGAATGATGTAGTCTGCCCGTTCTGCGGTTGTCTCTGCGATGACCTCGAACTTGAGGTGGAAGGAGACCGTGTCGTGCGGGTGCAGAACGGCTGCTCCCTTGCCGAGGCAACATTCATGAATGATACCCGGTTGCCAGCCCCCATCCGGCGTACCACAACCGGCTGGGAGAAAATCTCGTACGATGAGGCGATTAAAGAGACTGCAGACATTCTCAAAGATGCTGACCGGCCACTCCTGTACGGGTGGAGCAGTACGCACGGGGAGGCACAGAGTGTGGGCGTGCATATAGCCGAGCGTATCGGAGCAGTTATCGATAATACCAGTACCGTCTGCCACGGCCCGTCCATCCTTGCAATCCAGGAAGTTGGCCATCCCGGCTGTACTCTCGGTCAGGTAAAAAACCGGGCAGACGTGATCATATACTGGGGATGCAATCCGATCGAGGCGCACCCCCGCCACATGAGCAGGTATACAACGTTTGCAACAGGGTTCTTTGTTCCTGATGCCCAGCGGGAACGCACAGTGATTGTTGTCGACACTCGCAGGAATGACACGGCAAATATTGCCGATGAATTCCTGCAAATGGAACCCGGGGGTGATTATGCAGTTCTTTCCGCCCTGCGGGCAATTGTGAGAGGAAAAGAATCCATCATCCCCAAGAAAGTTGCCGGTATCTCAAAGGAGCAGCTGATCAGGGTTGCCAATATCTGCAAAAATGCAAAGTTTGGTGCGATCTTTTTTGGTCTCGGGCTGACCATGAGCCGGGGGAAATACAAAAATGTCAGGAACGCCATCGAACTCACCGATGAACTCAGCCGGCATACGAAATTTGTTATCTCTCCTATGAGGGGACACGGCAATGTCTATGGTTCTAATGAAGTATTCACGTGGATGACCGGGTATCCCTTCGCTGTCGATTTTGCCCGGGGTATTGCATTCTACAACCCGGGTGAGACGACCGCGGTTGACATCCTGCGGAGGGGTGAATGCGATGCCGCCCTTATTGTGGCAAGCGATCCGGGTGCCAACTTCCCCAGAGTCGCTGCCGCCCACCTGGCAAAGATCCCGACCGTCCTTATTGACCCGCACGTGAATGCCACTACAGCCCTCTCCCGCATCCATATTCCCTGCACTGCAGCGGGCATTGACGCCGCGGGAACCGCATACCGGATGGACGGGGTGCCCATACGGATGAAAAAAGTGATTGAACGCGGGTATCCCGATGACGCAGAAATTTTAAAAAAGATCTATGACCGCTTAAACGGGGAGATGGGGTCATGACTGAGTTATTGGTGAAAAATGCCTGCGTCATTGACCCGATCCGGGGTATCAACGGTGATATTATGGACATCGCGATCCGTGACGGACGGATCGTGGAATCAGTTTCCGATCGGGCAGAGGTGATCGATGCCCAACGATGCCTCACGTTACCTGGTGGCATTGACTCACATACCCATGTCTGTGGTACCAAGGTGAATTTCGGGCGTTACATGAGCCCCGAGGATATGCGGGCGGGAAGGACGCAGCGGCGCGGAAGGATGCATGTAACAAGTGGCTACTATGTTCCCACCACGTTCGGGAACAGCTACCGGTACAGCGCCATGGGCTATACGACACTGCTCGAAGGTGCAATGGCACCGCTTGAAGCGCGGCATACCCATGAAGAGTTCACGGCGACTCCCCACCAGGACATGATGGCAAACACCCTTTTTGACGGTAACTGGGCAGTCATGGATGCAGTTCGGGAGAAGAACGTAAAGAAGGCAGCTGCTATTGTCGGCTGGACACTGAACGCGGTCAAAGGCTACGGGATCAAACTGACAAACCCCGGTGGTACCGAGGCATGGGGCTGGGGAGAGGACTTAACCAGTATCCGTGAACCAGTCCCTCATTTTGAAGTGACACCTGCAGAGATCATTACCACCATGATCCGGGCAAACGAACTCCTCAAGCTCCCCCATTCGGTCCACCTGCACTGCAATAACCTTGGAAAGCCTGGGAATTACCAGACCACGCTCGACACATTTGATCTCGTACCCGATTTAAATCCCGACCGCCAGACCCTGTATGCCACCCATGTGCAGTTTCACGCATACGGTGGAGGGACATGGCGCAACATCTGTTCAAAGACAGAAGAAATTACGCGGTCGGTCAACAGTAAACCCCAGATTGTCATGGACATGGGCCAGATCATGTTCTGCCGGACCATGACGATGACCGCAGACGGCCCCATGGAGTTCAATCTGCACTGCCTCCATCATAACAAGTGGAGCAACCATGATGTGGAGCTGGAAACAGGGTCCGGTATCATACCGGTAACGTATTCCAAGAAGAGTGCCGTCAACTGCATAATGTGGGCAATCGGTCTTGAACTGGCGCTTCTCACAAAAAGCCCGTGGCAGTGTCTGCTCGAAACGGATAATCCCAATGGCGCACCATTCGTGAAATATCCCGAAGTGATCGGGCTCCTGATGAGCAAGCGGTACCGTGATGAAGAATGTGCCACACTTCATGCTGATACTGAGGGAAGGACCTCACTGTGGGCTCTTGAGCGGGAGATGGACTGGCATGATATCGCAGTCATGACCCGGGCAGGTCAGGCAAAGGCACTGGGCATCATCAACCAGGGCAAAGGACACCTGGGAATCGGGGCGGAAGCCGATATTGCCATCTACCCGATCCGGACAGATTCCGTAGACCCTGCAAGGGAATACCGCAAAGTTGTGGAAGGGTTCCAGAAGACCAGTTACACTATCAAGAGGGGTCGCGTGGTATCGCGTGACGGGGAGATCATCGTTGATGGTGCAAATACCACCTTCTGGGTAAATGCCAGAATTCCTGAAGATCTGAGGGTGGATAACGATCCTGAATTTATCCGGAGGTTCCAGGAGTACTATACGGTGAGAATGAGCAATTACCCGGTACAGGACCTGTATCTACCCCGCGGGCGGCGGGTAGATACGGAGGCATTTACATGAGAGTGATCTTAGAGAGCAAGGTGCGCAAAAAGCCAACCCTCCCCATAGAAGCTGAAGCGATCATTCCCCGCAATTTCTTAAAAGGTACCGATCTTTTAGTGTATGAGGGTAACAAGGAGCGCAAGCTCTCGGAACTCTTCTGGATCTTTGTTGAAGGTACTGCAGTCTCACCAGAAAACATCGAGGTCGTTTTAAAAGGTGACACGTCGCGGATAAAAAGGGTAGGAGAATACATGGACACCGGTAGTATCCTGATAAGCCGGGATATCGGGATGCACTGCGGGAATTTCATGAGCGGCGGGACGATCGAGATCCTCGGAAATGCGGATGCCTGGCTGGGCAGAGAGATGCGGGGCGGGACGATTCTCTGCCGGGGCAATGCCGGTCATTATTGTGCAACAGGATACCGCGGTGAGAAGAAAGGCATGCAGGGCGGAAAAGTGGAGGTGTTTGGTAATACCGGGGATTTCTGTGCTGAATATCTTGCAGGTGGCGAGGTGCATGTCCATGGCAGTACCGGTGATTTCCCCGGTGTTGAGATGCGGGGAGGTCAGTTGATTATCGAAGGTGACGTAACCCGGCCCTGCGCGAATATGAAGGACGGCACGTGCGTGATTCTTGGCAGGGTGCACGAGATGATCCCCACGTTTGAAAAGATCGACAGGCGGGTGCTTCCTGAATGGAAGATCACCGCAGATGTATACAAAGGCGACGTGGCAAACCGGGGGAAAGGTATGCTGATGATAAAAAACCCCGGTGAAGTATAAACGCCGGGTAAGATGCCAACGCTCTGGTGGTGCCCTGCGTACATTCACGAGGATGATCCAATAACAGTTTCGTGATAATTGCCAGAATGGTTATCAAAAAAATCGTTTAAAAAATCTATCCAGATTATCCTTCAGGAACAGCGCTGTCATACACACGGGTCATGTACCGGGTCTGGAAGACAGTAAAAAGCGGTGAAAGGATCAGGATTATCAGAACAAATGCGCAAATAAACCCGAGAATTGCAATAGTGCTGACTTTGAACATGAACATGGTAATCCCGCCAAGCAGGATAAAGCCAAGGACAAGTATTGCGATCGGAATACCGATCACCAATGCGACAAGAATGAGTGCGATAATGTAGTTGATCCACCCGATCTTCCCAATGTAATAGAGAATTACACCGACGTTGAACGCTTCTGAAAAGCTGTTGGTCCGTGCGAACCGTATCAAGGCAACCGGCACAATCAGCCCGAGAACGATCTCAATCAGATACATGAGTAGCACAAGCCCGATGTTGGGCGTCCATCCTGGCATCATTGCAGAGTTCATATGATCAGCACTACCTGACAATAACGCAAGGAACAGACTACCGTACGCAATCGTCCAGATGAGAAAAACAGGGATTGTATAGATGAGTCCGACAATCATCAACTTCAGACCATCAACGAACAGTGTTCCCCAGTTATCAACTTCCGGTGCAGGGTGTTCACCCCGGTAAATCCGCATAACATATCCATTGGTGGGAATACCATGGCAGAGAATGGCAATGATCAGTTTTAGCCATCTGTTCGTATTTTCAAAAACACCCTGCTTTGTATAAGCTAAGGCATCATCCAGTATCGTTCCAAAATCCATATACTCACCTTAAGATCTCTGTCGTTTTTGAGATGTGAGGGTTTGCACCAGTTCGGGTGCTTAATTCTGCAGTGCAGTGATACTACCTGCTTCATAAAAAGAGAGCTTGTTAGTATGACAGTTATCTATATTGTATTGGCTTTATTATACACCAGATATCAAGGAGTATACCCGTGAAAGTGATTATTGAACGTGCGAGCTGTGTGAGCTGCGGTTCATGCTGGGAAACCTGCCCGGGATTTTTTGAGCAGGACCCGGATGACTCATTCAGCCGGATCATCGAGAAATACCGGATTAATGGCAGTATTGGTGAGGGAACACCCACAGATGATCTTACAGCATGTGCACAGGACGCTTCAGATCTCTGCCCTGTGCAGATCATCAGTATCCAGGAGTAACCTCCGGTGATTTCCTGACCTTCCTGTAAAGGCCGGAGGGCAATTAAAATCATGTGTATCAGCGTCACTAGGTTTAAATAATTCCTCTCACATGCTGTAGATATACAGTCCCCCGTTGTATGGGACCATGAGGTTAGGTTATATGACTCCATCAATGAAAATCCCCATAAATTATACTGAGGCATCCGAGACACTGAAAAAATACCTGAAACTCACCGGATCTCCCGTAGCATTCAGATTTGCGACCAAGAAAGAAGACATCCCGGCGGGAATGCAGGAACTCGACAAGACTATACGACACTGCGCCATGGTTGGCCAGGCACGCAAAGAAGGTCGGATCTTTTATTCAACTGCCGGCAAGCACGAATGCAACGGTGGAGCATGGGCACTGGGTCTCAGGGGGATCACCGACAGTCTGAAGACGGGCGACTTTTACTTCAAGCTGGGAAAATTCGAAAGTACCGCTTCCTGCAAGCGGACCATCGATCGCGTCCCTCATCTCGATACCAATGAAACGTACGCCACACTCTATGCCCCCCTTGAAAAGACACCGTTTGATCCGCAGGTTGTCCTTATTGTTGCGAGTCCATGGGCGATGCTGAAACTCGCCCAGAGCGTGCTGTTCCGGGTTGGCGGGCGGATCAACGCGGAATTTGCCGGCATCCAATCGGTATGCTCCGATACGTGTGCCCAGACGTACCTGAACGGACAAGTGAATGTCTCGCTAGGATGTGATGGTTCACGGAAGTTTTCCGGTATCGAGGATGGCGAGATGGTGATTGGGATACCGGCCGAATTACTCCCCGAAATTACCGAATCACTCAAAGTCGTGGCTGCAGCCCCGGGTTCAAAGCCTGGTCAGAAGTAAAAGCAGTGAACATAAGATATTTTTTTTGGATTTCATCCTGTATTCACTACGTTATACCATAATCCGATTGACTGTAAGCGCCCCGAAAAATCTCCCGCATGGCCAAGGTTAGCGAATAAAAAAATAAAAATCAGAAAATTTTGGCGCCGGCAGTCGGGCCGGGCTTGCATTCGAAGATCTCGGTGATCTTCACGATCACGAGAGAGCGTGCCGGTAGGGCCGGATTCTTTATGTTGATCTTTGCCTTCATCTCATCATACTCCTTACCGCTTGACCTGATGTCAGCAACACCCTTGACCTGGTAACAACCCTTGATCTCCGGCCCCCAGAGATAGAACGCGATCCTGGGATTTACGCGAAGGTTAGAGAGCGTCTTGTTCATGAAATTGTCCACAAACCAGACGGTGTCATCGCTTACGAGCTCGGCAATCCCGAGGGGGATTACATTGGGCGTCCCATCCTTTGTTGCAGTGGCAACCGGGAAAACCTTCATCTTCCCGAATGCCTCTTTCATCTCTGCTGTTAACTTCACCATGGTACCTTCACCAATGTTCTTTCGGGATTTCTTTTGTATATACTTTAGTGTTGAAAAATGCAAAATATACAAATCGTTGTTCACATTCCCCATGATATCATGTGGGTGGAAATGTATAACCAGCCAATAATATCACGATCGTTTCTCTTATCTCCTGAAGCGCGCAATCAATGTGTGTGTTTCGCGAACCGCCGGTAAAAAAGATCCTCTACTGGTGTGAGCACTGCAACGTTCCCCTGATCGCGAAGAGCTGTGCGTGTGGAAAAGAAGGGAAAAAGATCGAGCTCCTTCGGCCATATGATGTGCGCCCGGCACTTGCAGCTGATGCAGCACTTATCAAAAAACTCGTGTACGAGCGGTTTGGCAATGTCCCGCTCGCAACAATTCTCCTCCTGAACAAAACCGGCGGTGTCGACCGTGCGGACCTAGTGATCATGCATGGCGAACGGTTCGGATGGCTTACGTTTGATCCGGTAACGAGAAAATTCAGTCTTGATATCGCGCCGGAAGCGCTTCCGTATATCCTGTCGCACGTGAAGCAGGGTATCGTGGATCTCGACCTCCAGACCGATGCGAGGAAAGAACAGGGACGTATTGGTGGAAAAAGGATCCCCCTCAAAACCCCGGCACCTGACGGCACGGTGATTGTGAAATATAAGAACCGGTTCGGGACCGGTATGGTAAAAGATGGCTCAATAAAAGTCAAAGAGCTCAATGCCGTCGTTCCCCGCACACCAGTAAATCCCGGTTGGGATGTGGCAATCGAAAAGAACCGGTATCACTTAAAAAACCTGGAACGGAATGCGATCCGTACCATCAAACAACACATCAATGACCGACCGACTGCAAATGTCTCATTCTCCGGGGGTAAGGACAGCACCGCAGTTCTCCATCTTGCGCGAAAAGCCGGTGTGACTAAAGCGTTCTTCATCGACACCGGTATCGAATTTCCTGAAACGGTGGATTTTGTCCGGTCACAGGGAGTGGAGATCGTCCAGAAAGCAGGAGACTTCTGGCAGGCTGTGGAGAAAGCCGGTCCACCCGGAAAGGATAACCGGTGGTGCTGCAAACTGTTAAAGCTACACCCGCTTAAGCTCTACCTTGCCGGGGTTGGGCCGTGTGTCACCGTGCAGGGGAACCGCTGGTACGAATCATGGAACCGGGCTGACCTTGACGAGACGAGCCAGAACCCGGCCAACCCGCTTCAGCTCAACCTCTCCCCGATAAGGAACTGGCGGGCGCTTGAGGTTTTCCTCTACCTCTGGTGGCAGAAGGAACAAATTAACCCGCTCTATGATAAAGGACTGGAACGCATCGGATGCTACCTTTGCCCGGCGATGCTTGAGAGCGAGTATGAAGAACTCCGGATTATAGAGCCAGAGTATGCCAGGCGATGGGATGCATTCCTCGAAAAATGGGCAGATAAAAAGGGACTTCCAAAGGTTTTTTGTACATGGGGTCTCTGGCGCTGGCGTGCATTGCCCCCGAAGATGAGAGAATTGTGCAAATCGAAGGGCATCCATATCAATGATGATTATTCGCTGCGGGTTGGGCCGGAGCGGGTACCCCAGGTGACGGTTGAAAACAAGGCAGGAAAAAGTATGGAAATAAAAATAGAAAAACAGGCTGATGCGGGATTTGCGGTCAACGAGATCCGCAAGGATTTCCCGATTCTTGGAGATATCATTTACCTGGATAATGCGGCAACAAGTTTTTCCCCGGAGCCTGTTATCGAAGCAATGGTCGAATTCGAACACTGCTATCGTGCCAATGTCGGAAGGGGTATACACCGTTTCACCCAGATCTCCTCCCAGCGCTATTGGCATGCCCATGACAAAGTAGCACAGTTTATCGGAGGTGACGACGGCGTCACGGTTTTTACCAAAAATACCACTGAAGCAATCAACATGGTTGCGCAGGGGCTTGACTGGAAATCCGGAGACCGGGTAATCACTACAATTCTTGAGCATCACTCAAACCTGCTGCCGTGGAGGAATCTTGCCAGACGGGGTGTGGGGCTGGATGTCATCGGTATTAATGCCGACTACTCACTTGATCTTGATGCACTGAAACGTGCGATCACACCTTCCACCCGGCTCGTAGCAATTTCTCATGCATCAAATGTTATTGGGGTGGTCACCCCGATCTCAGAAATTGCAGAGATCTGCCATGAAACCGGCATCCTGCTGCTGGTTGATGGTGCTCAGGCAGTTCCTCACATGCCGGTGAATGTTGCACGCCTTGGCTGTGACTTTTTTGCCTTTTCCGGTCATAAGATGCTCGGACCTACCGGTACCGGTGTCCTCTGGATGAAAAAGCCGGTAATTGAACCATTTCAATACGGTGGCGGGATGGTTGAAACAGTTACCGGGACGGACTTTACAACTGCAGAGGGCTACCAGAAATACGAAGCAGGTACTCCCGCTATTGCCGGAGGAATTGGTTTGGGTGTCGCGGCAGAGTACCTCCAGAAGATTGGCATGGAAAAGATCGAGCTCTACGAAGAAGCGCTTACAGAACGGTTGATCGACGGTCTTGCACGGATTAAAGGGATTCATGTCTATGCTCCTGAACACCCCATCCCACGCATAGGTGTTGTCTCATTCACCATAGATGGAATTCATCCGCATGAAGTTGCGCAACATCTCGATGAGTCTGCTGACATCATGGTGCGATCAGGCCACCACTGCTGCCAGCCGCTTATGGGCCAGCTTGGGCTACCTGAAGGAACTGTGCGGGCGAGTCTTGCGCTCTATACCACGGAGCACGAAATTGACATGCTCATCGCGACACTCCAGGAACTTACCCGGTGACCTGAATAGGGTATCAAACCACTACTATGGTTATTCCTTTTTGTTCCCGCCCCTGGCGCGGAAACAGTATAATAATCTCCCCCTCAAAAATATTCTGTGATTTCCCTTCAAAGATAATAAAATTTTAAAAAGACTGGAGAATCCCGATGAAGAGCAAAACAATATCTGATCTGTTCACCCGTCTGCGGGAGAAGCGCCCGCTTGTCCATCATATCACCAATTATGTTACGGTCAATGACTGTGCTAATATCACGATCGCCGCCGGTGCAGCGCCAGTCATGGCTGATGCTCCTGAGGAGGTTTGTGAGATGGTCACATTCGCCGGCGCCCTTGTTCTCAATATCGGGACGCTCAACAGAGGACAAATAGAGTCCATGATACTGGCGGGAGGCATGGCAAACGATCGAAAGATCCCGGTCATTCTTGATCCCGTTGGTGCGGGTGCAACCCGGTTCAGGACGGACAGTGCATTGCGTTTACTCGATGAACTGAAAATCACGATTCTCAAGGGTAATGCCGGTGAAATCGGGGTTCTTGCCGGTGCAGAAGCACAAGTGAGGGGTGTAGATTCTTTCGGTATGACCGGAGATCCGATAAGGATTGCCCAGCATTTTGCGAAAAGAGCAGGTGTAGCAGTAGTAGTCAGCGGCGCAACTGACATTGTGACTGATGGCAAACGCATTCTTCTTGTTGATAACGGCCATCCGATGATGGGTAGTATTTCCGGTACCGGATGCATGGCAGCTTCAGTGACAGGAGCATTTGCGGCAGTATCCGAAGATCCCATAATCGCATCAGCAGCAGCACTCGCAGCTTTTGGGATTGCGGGTCAGAGAGCTGCTGCAGGTACACGGGGTCCGTATTCGTTCAAGACCGCTTTATTCGATAAAATGGCTGCACTGAATCCTGAGGATCTTGCATCAGGCGCAAGGATAAGGATACAATAACCGTGCATCATGAATTTCGACTTGTATGTCATCACCGATGAAGCGATTTCAGGAGTTTTGTCCCATGCAGAGATTGCACAGCGGGCAATTGACGGTGGGGCAGATGTTATCCAGTTA
>JAPKXT010000050.1 GCA_026394695.1 Methanoregula sp. | reverse complement strand
AAGTCGGTTTTTTTCTCTGGCTTGAAGCACTTCAGCCAACACTCGGTGTGAAGATCACCCTGGATCTGCTGGAGACATTCAGTATTACTGCAAAGGCACGGAAATGATCCTGCGGTTTTTTTAAACCTCACGTTTGCAACGCAGGGGATCTTCTCCTAAGGAAAAAATTAAAATTTTTCCGGCTTGATTAAAAAAATGGGGGGGTTATCTCATTTGAAGATGTACCAATCCTTTTTACTCAGTCAAGCAGGGCACCCATTGCCTCATCGTACCGTGCACCCATGACATAGTCGATGCCGGATACATCTGCTGCTTCCGGCGTGAGTGCCATCAGGTCATCGCGTGACATGGTTGAGAGCCGGAAGTTCCTGCTGCCTGCCATGAGCTGCTGGAGACCGGTCTTAAACTTCTGCGTGAACGTGTAGATACCGACTGCACCCATCGGGATATCTTTTATGCGTGCGCCGTACTTCTCCTTGAGCTCTTCATAACAGACAAAAATCTCCTCGATATTGTTACCATACTTCGAAACAGTCTTGGGAAGATCGCCTTCCTTTATCCACTTCTCGATGTTCTTGCCGACAAAGCCGGGGATCATGAGACCACGACCCATGCAGACTGCCTTAACGTACGGGCTACCCATCGCGAGCGCCTTGAAGACGCCGGGTTCATCCGAGAACCCACCAGCGAATGCAAGATCCGGAACCTGCATGCCTTTCTTTGTAAGTTTACCGGCAAAGTCATAGGCCATTGAATGGAGGTAGAATGACGGGATACCCCATTCGTTCATCATCGGCCACGGGCTCATGCCGGTACCTCCGGGAGCACCGTCAATCGTGAGCAGGTCGAGCTTGGCTTCGGAACAGTAGCGGAGCGCCATGGCCAGTTCGACCATGGAGTACGCGCCGGTCTTTAACGTGACCCGCTTGAAACCGATGTCGCGCAGCCGGTCGATCTCTTCCATGAACCCTTCCTTGGTGACAAAACCAAGGCGTGAGTGCCGCTCGAACTCTTTTATCGCGCCTGCCTTGAATGCTGCCTGGTTCTCTTTTAAGGTCGGGTCCGGGAGAACGATATACCCGCGCCGTTTCAGCTCGATTGCCCGCTCAAGCGACTTGACCTTGATCTCGCCGCCGATGCACTTGGCACCCTGTCCCCACTTGAGCTCGATGGTGTCCAGGTTGTGCCTGCTTGCGACATATTCCGCAGTCCCCAACCGGGTGTCTTCAACATTCATCTGGACGAGAATCTCACCAAAGCCATCGTAGAATTTCTTATAGACGTTGATACGTCGATCCATCTCGGGAGACTCGATAACTTTACCCTTGTTATCGCGCTTCAGGCCCGGATCAATTCCGCAGACGTTTTCACCGCAGACGCACGTGATACCGGATATTGCTGCACCGACTGCGAAGTGCTCCCAGTTAACCCGTGCAATATCGGTTGAACCAAGTGCTCCCGTGAAGATGGGCAGGCGCATCCTGACTTTTTTGTCCCACCCGTACTCGGTCTCGGTATCCACGGTTGAGAAGACCGCTGTATCCGGACCGGCTTCGACTCCATCAGGAAGTCCTTTTGCACCGACTGCATATCCCTGAATGTTGAGATGGGAATAATCGATCGGGTAATTCTTGTCAGCACCTGCAGTGATCTCACCGAACGGGCCGGGATAGAGAACCTCCCTGCCCCTGAACGATGATAACCAGATCTCGCAGCTGCCCTTGCATCCGTCCATGCACCGGGTACAGATACCTGAACACGGAGCGACGCTCCGTGACCGGTTCACCGTCCCGGTGGCTTCGTTTGCATTTGGCTGTCTAAGATTCATGAATACTCACCATACTTTGACCAAATCTCCTTCGATAATTGAAACTGGCAATTGAAACCTTTCAAATTTTTCGGAGGAAATGTTTGAGCAACCTTGACATCAAACAAGAATAGTTTATAATCCATTCACTAATAAGCGCTTGCTTTCCACCTCCTCTTAAACTTTACTGTTTTTAACAGTGATGACAACAGGTTTTTTACTCATTTTCCGGAAAAAATGGATCAAAAATCAGAAAAAATGCAAAAAATGACAATTTTATAAAAAATGACCGGATAATCAAATAGCAATTAAATCGTACGTGCTATTACCCATCCCGATCTCTTCTGCATACTTCACCTGCCGGTACCCATCGGTCTGTATATGAACTCCTTTGAACTTGTCCCCGCCTTTGTGATGATGAGCGGTGAGAAGCGAATCGGTAAACCCGGTTTGCTGGTTCACGAGATCGTAACTTGCTGCATCGATGGCCACCGGATCCTTTGATGCAAGAATCCCGATGTCCGCAACGATGGGTGTGTCACTGAACGGGAAACAGTCACAATCGGGGGTAATGCGGATGAGGAAGTTCATGAACCCCACTTTTCCATTCTTTGCCTGTACCGCACCATAGGCATGCTCGACCATCCGTTCCATGAATACCGGGATCTCGGTTTCCCAGTCAATATCTATTGCATGTTCCGGGCAGACATGCATGCAATCAAAGCAGCCAATGCAGAGGTCCCGGGCGATCACAGACTTCTTTTCTTCAATCGTGATCGCTGTTTTCGGACAGACTTCTGCACATGTTCCGCATCCTGAACACCGCTCCGTGATGGTGAACGGGCGGGCATTGTGCTGTGCCCGTTTCCCTTCGGGAGGTGAACAACCCATGGCAAGATTTTTTATCGCACCGCCAAATCCCGCGACAATATGGCCTTTGAAATGGCTCATGACAATCATACTGTCTGCAAGAGCAATATCACCGGCAATGCAAACTGTGGTAAAATGTTTTTTATCAATTTTTACGTGTGCCACATTCTTTCCAAAAAGCCCGTCTGCAATAATTATCGGGGCCCCGGTAACTGCAAAATCAAACCCGTGCAGAACAGCAGTAGTAATATGGTCAACCGCGTTCGACCGGCTTCCGCGATAGAGCGTGTTGGTATCTGTCAGGAACGGCAGGCCGCCGCATGCTTTGACTTTATCCACGATCTGGCGAACATAGACCGGGCTGATATACCCGTCATTCCCCCGTTCACCAAAATGGAGTTTGATTGCAGTTCTGTCATCTTTTGTAACAATATCTGAAAACCCGGCACGGTCAAAGAGCCGTTGCACTTTTGTCGTTATGCTCTCCTGGTCTGAATATGCCCGCAGGTTTGCAAAATAGACCGCACTTTTCATGGTACCTGTCCTCTTTATTAAAAAGAGGATAGTTACGGGAAGTATCTAAAACCTGTTGTTCCGATCAGACAAGGGAATCAAAGTCACGGGTTTTTTTCCGGTTATTCCCCGTCCTGATTAATTCCCGTGACTTTTCATAATATTGGCGTGACAACTTCTCTTTTCCCAGTTCCTTTGCACAGGTACCAAGACTGTTCCATGCATCTGCATGGTTCGGGTTGATCTCAACCACACGGTTCAGGATCTGGGCAGCGTTTTCAATGAAGTCCCGCCGCTGGTGCAGGATCCCGACTATTCTTAACATCTCGGCATGGGAGAACAAAAACTCTTCATCATCAGGCGCAACTCTTGCCGCCTGTTCAAAATTCTTAAGTGCTTCGGTATCCAGTCCCAGCTCCCGGTAACATACACCCCGGTCGTGCCAGACATAGGCAAGCGAGGGATCTATCTCAATTGCCTGGTTAAATTGAGCAATCGCCTCAGCGTACTTCCCCTCGCGGTAAGAGAGTCGAAGTCCTTCACGGTAACTGGTTTTTGCCTTCCCCATTATCTTATCAAACATGCCAACCGGAGAAGAGGCCGGTGCGGCTCCCGACTCTGCAACCGGTATGGCTTGTGAGGATCTGGTTAAAAATTCTGCTCCCATCTCTTCAGTTATATCTTTTACTTTTCCCATTACGCCAATGAACATCCCCTTGCTGTCATAGAGCGCAGTGGACTTCATCCACAGAATTTTCGGATGACCCTCTTCAGGAGTCGCTTTTATCCATGCAACGATGGTTCCCTTCTCTTTTTCAAGTATGGTATAGTTATTTTGCTGGATGGTTGCGTCATCCTGAAAAATGAGATCACTGAGCATCGGGACCCTGTGCCCGAACAGGGGAATTGAATACTCCCAATCACCCTTGCCAAGAATCTTCTCCTCGTCAATTCCCGTCATTGCTGCCATTCCCTTGTTCCAGACAATTACTTTACCTTCACGGTCGATGACAAAGGCTGCCTGGTGAAAGAAATTGAGCGCATCTGAAAGGAGTTTCTGCGAAGTGCCGGGTCCCCGTCCTATGTTTCTCCGGTCTACGGCTTGCCGGATCATATGCACCATCTCGAGAAGCTGGGATTGGGCATCATCGCCTTTTTTTAAGAAAAAGTCTGCACCATTGTTAAGCGCCTCGATGGCTGCATATTCCCTGCCGACGCCGGTGAAAATGATAAAGGGGGTTGTATCACCTTTTGCCCGGAGCATCTTTAAAAATTCAATCCCATTGATCTCCGGAAGGTCATAATCAATAACCATTGCATCGAAGGTATTGTTCTCCAGGAGATTCAGGGCTTCTTTTGCAGAAAGTGCTGTTTTTACGTTCATATTGCCGAAACGTTCAAGAAAAAGACCTATAACCTCAAGCAGTGGCTTCTGATCATCAACAACAAGGACTGACAGCATAATGTAACCTATCGGTATTAACGCTGCAAAAAAATAAAAAGATTGGGATTTATTCCCGCTTTCCAAGCAGGTGGTCAAGATAGAAGAGGTGGCCGGGCACATCCCCCACGCACGTTACCTGCGCAAGAATTGCGCTTGCGTGCTCCTCTTCTTCGACCTGTTCTTTGACAAACCACTGGAGCATCTCAAAGCTTGCATGGTCTTTTTCCTTTATGGCAAGCTCGACGAGCGCATTGATCATGCCGGTGATCTTTTGTTCATGAGCATAGACCTCCTCAAAGACCTTGCCAGTTGAAGCCCATTTGGATTTAGGGGCTTCAATAGTCCCAAGGGTTACTTTCCCACCCCTTGCAAGGATATAATCAAAGAATTTATCCCCGTGTGTCCGCTCTTCTTTTGCCTGTATTCTCATCCACTTTGCAAAACCTTTCATCGTTAAGGATTCAAAATAGGCTGACATTGCAAGATACAGGTACGCAGAGTAATACTCCCGGTTGACCTGCCTGTTCAACGCTTCTTCAACGGTCTTAGAAATCATCGGATAACCTCCGTTTTATCGATGTTGTTGTTCTTCCTTTGTAAAATGCTTTCGTATACGGGAGGAGCCAAAAAACAAGATGTAGTATTACTTTTTCTTCCGGGGACGGATGTACGCATGGAAAAATCCGGTGATCATGTTGGGTTTTTTTGGGCGGAAGACTCCTTCGTTCACGTACCGAACATCCTCGATAGAGAAGAATGCATGAGGGTTTGTTAAGTGAATATGCTCAGTGATACGGGGTACATCCACACGGTTGACAAGGGAGAGGATCATCTTGACGTTCCCCCGCGAACCCGTGGCATCGAGCGTGGTAATGCCGTAATTTTCTGACTGCATAAAAGAGACAATCTCCTCATTGGAGTCATCAGTGGTCACAATGCGCAGGATCACCATACCGATCGAGAGTTTCTCCTCGATGACAAGCCCGACATAGGTGCCCACGGCAAAACCCAGCGCAAAGGCAAGGAAGTTTGCAATATTGGACAGGTCCTTCATCACGACTTCCATGGCAAGGAGCCAGATGACAATTTCAAAGAACGCGATGATCGGGGCGAGATACTTGATCCCCCGCGAGATATAAATAACACGGATGGTCTCCATGCTCAC
>JAPKXT010000094.1 GCA_026394695.1 Methanoregula sp. | reverse complement strand
TTGCTCCCAAATGTATCGCCGCAGCAATCTTCTGCATCAGTTCAGTACCGGTACCTTCTTTTTTCATGCTGAAAAAGGAAAAAGCTGCAAAAATCAACCCAATAATGGCACATACAGGTGCAATTATCAACAAATCCATTTTCTCTCAAACCCTCCCGTTGAAATCCTGAATACTACTTGAAAAATTTTACACCAATATTTTAATGTCAAGCCTTAAAAACCAGTCGCAATTTGCAATAAGGGTGCGATCAAAGAGATCTGATTCCATTCAGAAAGTATAGGTTTCGATTCGATCTGACAATATGCCCCGAACAGGAAGTGTTGTGATTTTTCTGCAACAGGAATCTTTTTCCTGCAAAAAAATAAATCTGGAATTCTCCGTTATCTTTTACCTAAAGAATTCGGTCAAAACAAACACGTTTTTTTAGATTGAACATTATAAATCATTAACAATTATGGTGGCGTTACATTGTTCCTGACCAATTCTGATGTTGACATTATCCTGAAATCAAGCGAACGGTTTTGGTCCAGTAATGTTGAAAATACAGTTTCTGGACAGCGGGAGGTGGATCTGTGATCGCGTTTCTTGTAACTGCGGGTGCGGCATTTCTGATGTACCTGATACTGACTGCCGGCTCAGGCACTATCGGGTTCTGGTCGCTTTCTGAACTTGTCATGGGAGTCCTGCTTGCAATCCTGACCGGACTTATTGCGAGAAATTTCCTGTGCAGATCGAAAAGTTTTCGCCTCCTTTCCCCCCTCCGGTTATTGCTTCTGCTGGTCTATGTGCCGGGGCCCTTCTTTGTGGAGCTTACAAAAGCCAACTTTGATGTCGCATACCGGGTCATCACGATGAAGATCAGGCCTGGTATCGTACGGGTGCATTCGGGACTGAAGACCGATCTGGGCATCTTCATGCTGGCAAACTCGATCACCCTGACTCCCGGGACTCTTTCTGTGGGGATTGACGAAGAGACAAACGATCTCTTCATCCATAATATCAATATCGGTGAGGGGGATGAGAAGAGAGAGGTGATAGAGAGCACCGAGCTTTTTGGGCTTGCAAACCTCCCCGCATGGATACGGAGGATCGCCGAATGATCGATGCATGGATCCTTACTGTGCTCTGCCTGACGGTTCTCATGGTATTTGCTACTGTCAGGCTGGTGCTCGGGCCAACAGCCCCTGACCGTGTCATAGCACTCGATACGGTGAACACGCTGACGATTGCAGCGATGATCATCTTGGGAGTGGTGTTTAAGGAAGTCATTTTTGTCGATGTCGCCATCGTATATGGGTTGCTCTCATTCGTCAGCACGCTATACATTGCCAAGTATATCGGAGGGGAACTCTGATATGACCGCCGTTGAAATACTTATTTACGCATGCCTCGCCATCGGTGTGGTCTTCAACACGCTCGGGGTCATCGGGCTCCTGCGGTTCCCCGACCTGTATACCCGTATGCATGCGACAACGAAGGCAACGACGTTTGGCTCGATCTTCACGTCGCTTGCAGTCATCGTGTTCGGGCTCTCGATGTTCTTTTCACAGAACGACAGCCAGTACCTCACCCTTGCCATCCATGCATTTTTGGCGGCTGCGTGCCTCGCATTCACGAATGCTGTCAGCGCCCATGCGATTGCGCGTGCCGCCCACAGGAGCGGCATTAAGCCAATGCTTGCAGTCGTCGACCGGCT
>JAPKXT010000162.1 GCA_026394695.1 Methanoregula sp. | reverse complement strand
TCCACCGGTATAATCGAGATGGAATCCTCGTTGTTCTTTACATTTTTTGCCGTGAAATGCGCAGCGAGCCTGAGGATCTCCCGGGTATTCCGGTAATTCCGGTCGAGATCAAATGCCTGGTGAATGGTCCTGCCCTGCGCTTTGATACCCAGCGATCTCCAGCTCACCGAATCGATAAGACGTATTCCCTGGTTGCCATCGCAGACTACCAGCAGATCGCCATCAAGGGGATCGGTGAGTGCCTCCAGGATACACGAGAACCAGATGGGCGGGAAGTCCTGGGCCTCATCAACAAGGATCGCATCATACATCCGGGAATCACCGGCATGATTCCGGAGATGCTCTAAAAGCCGGCTCCCAAGACTCACATCATCCTCAAGATTCCCGGTCGAAGGATCTGCTTTCCGGGAGGGAATCCCGTTGTGTTTTGCCCATCCGTCAAAATGGAACACATTGATCCGGGGATAGTCTTTGAGTACATGTTTCAGGTACGCGCTGAGCGATACATTGTAGCAGAGCAGAAGGATCTTTGCGTTGGGATCCCGCTCATGCAACCATTTCGCCCGTGCGATAAGGAGTACAGTTTTTCCGGAACCGGCAACTCCGTAAATAATCCGATGGCCTTCGCCGATCTTCCGGGCATTATTCTCCTGCCGGCGGTCAAGCACAACCAGATCAAAACATTTCTCCGCTTCCGCTTCGGTCAGGGATTTCGAAGGAATGTAACTGAGAATAATTTCCGGATGAATAATGGACCGGAGAACATCCACCTGTTCCGGTGTGAACGGTGTGATCTCAAACCAGGGATCAAAAAACCGCATCAGGGTATTTCGGATCTCTTCGGGAGATGCGTATTCAAGTGCAACCAGTTCATCCCGGAACAGGGTGTTCGTCATCTTGAAAATTTCCGATACGTCCTGCTCCTTGCGCCGCAGAATATTGTCACGGGAAATATTGGACAACACCACAAAATGACAGAACGGGAAAAAGAACTTATTTTTCCTGGGGCCTTCCTTGTGGAGAAGCAGGGAACGGTTCGGGCTTTTCTCACAGGCCCCGGCCAACCTCCACATATAATTCCGGGCCTGTTCGAGAGGATGAATCTCCTGCCGTTCGCGATCATTGATATTGACGGTGATCTCTGAATGATTTCCTTTGACGATATCGTCAAGATGCCAGCCTTTTCACTTCGACAACAATTACCCCGAGATCCGGGGCAATGACAATAAAGTCAGGATGCCGGTTATCGATGTTTGGTTCATAATAGATGAGATAGTCATCAGGAAGTTTCTTTAAAAGAGCGAATGTTCGTTCTTCTCCCCGACTCGCCTTTGAAGAAAGACGATCAGGGATACATTCTGCCATATTGTACCTGAAGTGCCATGTACTGCACTCAACGATATTTCTTTGGATCTAAAAATCAATAGGACTCATATTTTTAAGATTTTTACAAAACAACTTGGGCTAGCCCACTCTGGCGAGGGGCGCAAGCCCCGATGAGCGTCAGAATCAAGTCCTATATGTCCATTCCCCGCACTTTCACCCCGCCAACCGGGTTCCTTATCCTCACCAATCCCGAATCTCCGGATACAGGAAACACGATTCAATCATGAAACGCAGGACTGCAATCACGTCACCAGCACCGGATCTTCCTGAGGGATATTCGGAATTTATCGTATCCTTAAAACAACGGATCCGGTCAGCACAGGTTAAAGCCGCACTATCAGTAAACCGTGAACTGGTCCTCCTCTACTGGCAGATTGGGAACGACGTCCTGACCCGGCAGGAGCGGGAGGGTTGGGGTGCGAAAGTCATCGACCGTTTGTCCTCGGACCTGATGCATGAATTTCCGGATATAAAGGGATTTTCGGTCAGGAACCTGAAATATATGCGCAGGTTTGCAGGAGCCTGGCGTGACTTCCTATTCGTGCAGCAGGTTGCTGCACAAATACCGTGGTTCCACCATTGCGTAATCCTTGACAAAGTACCTGACCTGCCGGAACGGGAATGGTACATCCGCGAAACGATACGGCACGGCTGGAGCCGGAATGTACTTTTTCACCAGATTGAGAGCGGACTGGTGAACCGGGCCGGGACTTCTGTAACCAACTTCTCCACCACCCTTCCTGCACCGCAGTCAGATCTTGCTCTTGAGGTTGTCAAGGATCCCTATATTTTTGACTTTCTGGGCCGCAGTGCCGAAATATCTGAGCGGGAACTCCACCGGTCACTCCTTGAAAAGCTCCGGGATTTCTTAATTGAACTCGGCATAGGATTCGCATTCCTCGGCAGCGAATATCACCTTGAAATCGGAGACCAGGATTTTTATCTCGACCTGTTGTTCTACCATGCCCGGCTGCATTGTTATATCATTATCGAACTGAAGATTGGTGTATTTGTGCCGGAGTTTGCCGGTAAACTGAACTTCTACCTGTCAGCTGCGGATGATCTGCTTCGCGATCCTGCGATGGACAAGCCTTGCATAGGCATTCTCTTATGCCGGGAAAAGAACCGGGTAATTGCGGAATATGCTCTCCGGGACATGACAAAGCCGATGGCCATCTCTACCTACCATCTCGGAACCACACTCCCCCCACAATTTCTGGAACAATTGCCGGATACGGACCTGTTGAAAGATATCCTCCTCCAGTCTGCCATCGATTCGGAAGCAACGGTTCCAGCAAACGAAAATCAAAACCGCTGAAAATTTTCCTGAAAAAGGAGTGATTGATGCGGACAATAGCGGACAAAATTCTTTCCAGATTGTGCAGGGTTGGGCAATTATCTCATAATCCCCCGAAATCCATGCCCAGCCTCCTCGTCTCGTGTCTGAGCCCCGATGAGCGTCAGACTCCCACATTTTCACC
>JAPKXT010000005.1 GCA_026394695.1 Methanoregula sp. | reverse complement strand
TCACGGCAAAGGAGCACCCTGAAGCGATCCACAAGGTGATCGCAAACCCCCTGATGCGGGATATCCCCCCGTTCATGATACGGGAACTGCTGGGAACTGCGCCAAAGGAGATCGGCCCGGTCATCAATAAGCTCTACCGCGTGTTTTTAGAAAAGGACGCACTGCTCGCCGAGATCAACCCGCTTGTCACCACACCGGAAGGTGTGTATGCTGCCGATGCAAAACTCATCGTTGATGACAATGCTCTCGGGCGGCAGGGATTTACGATCAACCGCGACCTCACCGAGCGTGAACGCGAAGCGGAGAAGCATGGCTTCTCGTATGTCGAGCTGAACGGTTCGATCGGTGTGATCGGCAATGGCGCAGGGCTCACGATGTCCACGCTCGATCTCATTGAGTTCTATGGTGGCAAAGCCGCAAATTTCCTTGACGTTGGCGGCGGTGCTGAAAGCGAGCGGGTGATGCACGCGGTCCGGCTGGTTGGCAGTGTGCCCTCAGTAAAAGTGATTGTCGTGAACCTGCTGGGCGGTATCACGAAATGCGATGAAGTGGCAAAGGGGATCATCGCGGCAGCTATCCCCCAGAAAGTGATCGTCCGGCTTGCCGGCACCAACGAAATGGAAGGCCGGGCAATGCTCTCGGAAAAAGGGTACGAGATGCTGGATACCATGGACCTTGTGGTCAAAAAGGCCGTAGAGGTGGCTGCATGATCTACGGGGATAAGAAGACCGGCGTTCTTGTGCAGGGAGCCACGGGAAAACAGGGCGAGTTTCATATCGGGTTAATGAATGCCTATGCAAAACAAGTCGGTGGCAGGGGTGTTGTTGCAGGAGTGACACCCGGAAAAGCGGGTAAGGAGGTCCATGGTGTCCCGGTCTACAACACTGTCAGGGAAGCCATGCGGGACCACGATATTTCCGCAAGCGTCATTTTTGTACCCGCAGCTGCTGCCGCGGACTCGATCATGGAGGAGGCAAACGCCGGTATCCAGACGATTGTGGCAATCACCGAACACATTCCCGTGCACGACTCGATGAAGGCGATTGCCTATGCAAAAATGGAGGGTTGCACCGTGATTGGTCCAAACTGCCCGGGGCTCCTTTCGCCCGGAGAAGTGAAGATCGGGATCATGCCCGCCGGGCTCTTCTCCCACGGCAGCGTTGGGGTAATTTCCCGGAGCGGGACACTCACGTATGAAGTTGTGGACGAGCTCACCCGCGCCGGTATCGGGCAGAGCACGGTTGTCGGAATCGGCGGCGACCCGGTGATCGGACAGACATTTGTTGATGTGCTGGAACGATTCGGCAACGATCCGCAGACAAAAGCTGTTGTTTTAATTGGTGAAGTGGGCGGCAACCTTGAAGAGGAAGGAGCGAAGTCCACCGATCTTCCGATCGTCTCGTATATTGCCGGCATATCGGCGCCACCTGACAAACGTATGGGTCATGCCGGGGCAATCGTTGAAGGGGGCGAGGGTGATGCACGCTCAAAGATCGCCCGACTTAAAAAGATGGGTGTACCGGTTGCATCCCGCCCTTCGGAGATTCCCCGGATAGTGCGGGATCTGTTCAGGGACCACTGCTGAGCGGGATACCCTGCGGGGTATTTTTGATACTATTTTCATCTTTTTCTCGTTTTTTCCCTTCGTTTATGAATAATGGGAATTTTGGGCTCATGAGAAAACCTGATTTTGTTCATTTTTTCGTTGACTTAAAAAAACACGAAGGTGACCCCCTCTCTCCCCCAGAGGGGGAGGCAGCCCAAGGGGTGTATCCCCTTGACCCCCTTCTGCAATCTGGTTAACCTTATGAGAGGTAATCGCAATGTGGGGGATGCCCAGGCGGCGGGGGCGGAGGTGAAGCCGAAGCCCCCAAGAGCGTTATGATTTAATTTTTCTGAGCATTTCTCCATCGCCGGAATTTTTATTCCCAAGACTTCACGATACAGAAATGAGGTCCTGCTTTAGCCTGACAGGAATCCACGACCCGATCCTTGCAATGTTATTCTTTATCCCTCCAGCGTGACAACCGATAGGAACAGTATACAAAATGTCAGACACACAGTTTTTCCCCATGCCCCCTGAAATGTTTGCTCTTGCCTGCGAAACGGTCAGCAGGCGTGTTTCCCGACTGCCCTTTTTGAGAAGCGGGGTCATGGTCACGGGTGAATTACTCGGCGTTGCCATGGAATGCCTCAATGCGGAATTCAAAAAAACCCTTGCATTCAGGACACCGCTCAACGCTGCTGACAAGCCTCAGGATGGACTCGACCGGTGTATTGAAGAACGCCTGAAGATTCCGGGAAAGACTGCCGTTCCGGTGGTTGTCGATGTGCTGTGCAGTGCAGGTATCACAGAAACGACTGAAATCATGGACCGGTTCTCTCGCCAGACCCGGACTGGGATCCGGCTCCTTCCCCCGTGGACCTGGCATTCCGCCTCAGCGATTGCACAGGCTGTCAGGTTCCAGGGATCGGGAAACCACGACGACTCCACCCCTTTATCCTGGATGAGCATGTGCCCGATATGCCGCACCGGGATTTTAAACCGGGTTGTCGGAAAACAACTGTTTGGCATTCCCCACACGGATTTCTATATCGAGTGTACCCACTGCGGTGCGAAATTTATTCCCGTTGGTACACAGTTCCGGCTGGTATCCATAGCTACTGTCCGTGACCCTCTCTGGAGAAAATACCTTGACCAGACGTTCCCTGCAGAGACGTGGGCAGCTCTTGCGCGTGGTACCGGCCCGGGTGGAAAAGCGCTTTTATACCCAACGGAAAGGTCGATGGAAAAAAAACCCGTCGGCCAGTCTCAAAAATTACCCTTTGGAGGGCTCACGCAGATGAAGGATGGATCCCTGGTTGTGCCGTTTAAAGAAAAAACCCTCTATCTCAAACCGGTAAAACTGAATTTTTCCGGGGGGGTCAAAGAGGATCTCTTCGCCCGGGTACAAACACCTCTCCAGGAATTGTTAAAAAATCCTGCATTCAGCCACCTGCTCTCTCCGGTGAATGCGAAGTACTCCCGCTATCTGCCCATGCAAACAGGGCTCTTTTTAGGCCAGCTCAAACAAAGGCATGACCCCTTCTACCGGGAATTCCTCAATATATACGGTGATGAAAAGTACGGCACCTTCCGGCTGGAAGAATCAAACGAAGGGAGCAAAAAAGGGGTACTGATCGTAGTTGTCAACAGGGCAATGTACCATGTTGTCAACTGTCCGGATACATTCCGCGTCATAATCAATGACACGTTTGGCAGAATTTCTTCCGATGACTGTCTCCTTACCGGGGACAGCACACGCTGCCGGATTAATGCACTCCTCTGCATCAACAGAAATGATGCGGGAATCTATATTCACCCGGTTGAAAAGGAAGATGAACGCACACATATCGCTGAGATATTGAAAGGGTCATCCCCGTCTGAAACCTGAAACATGCTTACCCAGATCTGATAGATACCGACCAGAGAATTTTTCATATCAGATGAGAACATTATAACTATCTACTCTGGATACCGGAAAGGAAGCTCATCTATGAAATGCCCACATTGCGGAATGAATATACGGGATAATATTACCGTTTGCGGTTATTGCGGCGGAAAAATTGAAAAAGGATCCGAGAAACCTACGCAAGGTGCGGTCAGACCGAACAATTCAGGTGGTAATGCGGTTCAGAAAGGGAACAAAATTTCAAAAAAACAAGAAGAAGAACTAAAAACCGATGAGGAAGAAGACGGGGGACTTTCTGTATACCTGCAACCTGGCGAACAGGTACTCATTGGTTCGCTCAATATAGCGGTAAAAAAATTTTTTTTCCATGCATATCTTACGAATCAACGTATCTTTTTGATTGATACTCAGGAAAAAAAGGTCAGGGTTACGGCAAAAGATATTTCGCGTGATACCATTGTCGGAAGCACCATTGAGTTTTCGGAGAACTCCGATCCTGTCCTGGTTCTCTCACTACGGTCTCCCGATGAAGAGATCAAGACGATGAAACTTATCTTTGTCCAGAACGGGATGGACCGGTCTCTTGAGATCGATGAATGGATTGACCTTCTTCACGATAAGGACAAACCGAAAAAATCTTCATTGCAACCAGTTGAAGAAGTTCCGAAAGACAAAGGAGGGCCTGCATCCGATGAACAGGAAAAACCCGTACAAAAACAGGAACTGATCCCAAAAAGAAAGCCAACGAAAGATCCTGAAAAGCAACCTCCTGTGAAACGACATTTCCCGATCATTAAAGTGCAGGTGGAGGAACCAAAACATGAGGAGCCTCCTAAACCTCCACGGCGTGGACAGGTCAGGGAGGTACACGAACCAGAAAAAAAACCTGCTGCGGAACAGGAATTCGATCGCGAGATCCCCCCGGTGAGAAAAATTGATGCACAACCGGTACGCAAACATGAAGTGCAGTCGGCGATGAAAGTCGCGATGAAGAGTGCAATGCAGCCGCTCAGGCAGTCTTCCTCTCAAACCGCAAGACGGCCGGTAATAGAACCGGTCTCTCCCCCGCTCAAAGAACCCGGACCAGAAGGAGAGAAAGCGACTCCCCACAGGCCCCGTATCCAGGAAAAATTGCAGGAAACCCCGGCACCGGATATTCCGGCACAGGATGATGGTACTGAAATTCCTCCGTTCTGCCACAATTGCGGGAAAAAAATGCCTCAGGCAGCTAACTTCTGTCCCGGGTGCGGAACAAAAATGAGTCAGCCCAAGTCCCCATCCCCGGCTGGAGAGTCCCAGTCCTCCCACGAAAAGAAAATGACGCATCATGAAGCGCCTGTGCGGGAGAAGAAAGTACCCCCCCGCGACCAGGAAACCGATGAGGAAGAGAGGGAGGATGAGACCCCGGTAGCAACCAAACTTCCGGCAAAGAAGGTTCCGAAGGGTAGCGAGATGACGATCCTCCATAAATTCCTGAGACGATAACCCGGCAGTTTCTTTTTTTTAAAAAATTGTGTTTTGTTGAAATCCTCTTTTTCCTGTAATCCGCTTATTCTCTGCTGCAGCTAGGAGGGTGACCCCCTCTCTCCCCCAGTGGGGAGGCAGCATGCGGGGAGCATCCCCTTACCCCCTCTTTTGTTAAGGTTTTTCATCAACCTTCTGATGATTATCGCAATATTGGGGGATGCCTGAGCGGCGGGGGCGGAAGCACGATGTGCTGGAGCCCCCAAGAGCGACTTCTTGTGTCTCTCTAGGATTTCAACAGAGTCAAAAATTGTGTTTTTATCCGGTTGCTACGACATTCTTTCAATGGTAGTAATTATGCAGGGATGTTATTTTGAGACCGGTAAACTAAAAAAATTCCCAATTAGCGTTCAACGCGGTAGTAAAAGCGTACCAAAAAATGGGCATATATTACTCTCAATAATAAAAAAACAAAAAACTATTGTATATGAGAAATCGTTATATGAATTCCAGTACCTTTTATTAGTACGCATTGTTACGAGGAAATCAATGAAGAGAAATATTCAGATTGAAGCATTGGTTCAGATCCCTTTGGAGAAACAACAGATTGAACTTGTTGAGCGCAAATGTCTCGGTCACCCCGACAGTATGGCCGATGGCATTGCAGAATCGATCAGCAGGGCGCTCTGCAAGGAATATCTCGAAGAGTTCGGCGCTGTCCTCCACCACAATACCGACCAGGGTGAAATCGTTGCCGGTGAATCCAACCCGAAGTTTGGCGGGGGTAAGGTTATACGCCCAATTTTTATCCTTATTGACGGCCGTGCAACAAAACGGTTCAACGACGTTTCTATACCTACCGATGCAATTGCCGTTGAAGCAACACGGAATTATCTCCGCACCCATTTCAAGACCTTAAACATGGAACGTGATGTCATTATGGACTGCCGTCTGGGGACTGGTTCGACCGATCTCCGCGATGTATTCAAGCCAGATAACGGGAGAGTTCCCCGGGCGAATGATACTTCATTTGGTGTCGGGCATGCCCCGTTTTCCGATGTTGAAAATATTATTAAGAACGTCAGCGATTTTATTGATGACAAACTGCGGCTGAAGTATCCCGCGATCGGGCAGGATATCAAAATCATGGGACTGCGCGACGGGACCACCATCACCCTGACCGTTGCTTGTGCGATTGTCGACAGGTACTGTGCAGATATCCAGCAATACACAGAATACATGGAGATCCTCAAAGAACAGATCGGCAGGGTGGCCAAAAAGAGCACGAAGCGTAACGTGGTTGTCCATCTCAATACAGGGGATAACATCAAAAATGAAAGCATCTACCTGACGGTTACCGGCACCTCTGCCGAAATGGGCGATGACGGGTCGGTCGGACGCGGAAACCGCTGTAACGGGCTTATAACTCCCAACCGCCCGATGAGCATGGAGGCGACGAGCGGGAAGAACCCGATCAACCATGTCGGCAAAATCTATAACCTCCTTTCAACGCAGATTGCCACCGATTGTGTAGAACAGGTTGAGGGGATTGAAGAGATGTATGTCCGTCTCCTTTCCCAGATCGGAAAGCCCATTGACCGACCGCTTGTGGCAAGTGTGCAGGTGCTGCCAGCGGAGGGTGTCAAATTGCAGAAAATCCAGGGTGAAATTAACGCGATTGTGGACAACTGGCTCGAGAACGTAACCGATATTACCCAGAAGGTAATCCGCGGAGAGCTCAAGACATTCTGATGGCACATGGCAAAACAGGTTAAATCCGGCCAGAAAAAAAGTAACCCTCCTTCTATTTTTCCGGTTGTACGACTTGCAATTCCCAATAAGGGCAGGATTGCAGCACCGATCATGGATCTTGTAGAGAAGAGCGGGCTCCACCTCCCCGAAATCGGGGAAAGACGGCTGATAACAAAGACACTCGACCCGCACGTCGAGATCCTGTTTGCCCGTCCGGTCGATATTCCCGAATACGTGGCAACAGGTGCTGCGGATCTCGGGATCACCGGTCACGATATGGTTATCGAGCGGGAATCAGATGTAGAAGAGCTCCTGGATCTCCCGTTCGGGAAAGCAAAACTTGTGCTTGCCGTGCACGAGGATTCAGCGATAACCTCGGTAAAACAGCTCGAGGGGATGAAAGTTGCTACCGAATTTCCGGTGATCACCAGAGCCTACTTTAAAAAACATAAGGTGAATGTTAACGTTGTACTGGTGGGAGGTGCCTGTGAGGCAACACCACACCTGGGGATTGCCGATGCGATCATTGACCTTTCGAGTTCGGGCACAACCTTAAAGATCAACCGTCTCCGGGTCATCGATGAGGTGATGGAGACCTCCACGCACCTGATCGCCAACAAGGAATCCCTCAGGACAAAAAAAGAGAAGATAGATGAGATTCACCTGGCACTGGAGAGTGTCATACGGGCACGCGGGCAATGTTACCTGATGATGAACGTGAAGCGCACATCCCTTGAAGCAGTAAAACAAGTACTGCCCGGGCTCTCCGGTCCCACGGTGATGGATGTTGCCTCGAGTGAAAACCTCGTCGCAGTGCATGCCGTAGTGAATGAGGAACGGGTTTACTCCCTGATAAATTCCCTTAAGCGCGCGGGTGCAAAGGATATTCTCGTGATGGCGATCCAACGGATGATCCGCTGAGTCTTATGCGTATTTTTCCTGCAGTTGATATATTAGGAGGGCGGTGTGTCCAGCTGGTGCAGGGGAAACGTGAAAGTGCGACGGTGTTTGGAGACCCGCTCACCTGTGCGACCCGATGGCTTGAAGAAGGGGCAGATGCGCTCCATGTAGTGAACCTTGACGGGGCATTCGGGAATTGTGCAAAAAATGCAGATCTTATTGTTGATTTGATCAAAAAGACCGGTGTCGAAATAGAGCTGGGCGGGGGTATCCGCTCGATCGAAGATGCCTCGCACTGGCTGAAAACCGGCGTTTCGCGGATCATTATCTCTACGCTTGCCACCCGGAAACCGGAAAGTATACAGATTCTCGCTGATGAGTACGGGAGCGATCGGGTGATGGCAGGTGTCGATGCAAAAGGCGGCCAGATTGCGGTGCACGGCTGGCAGGAGACCGCGGGGAACTATCTTGACTGGGCAATCCGGTTTGAGGAAATGGGTGCCGGCTCCCTTCTCTATACCAATGTCGATGTTGAAGGATTGCAGCAGGGTGTCCTGTTCGAGCCGGTCAGGCGCCTGATACATCATGTACATATTCCGGTGGTTGTTGCCGGGGGTGTATCTGCCCGATCGGATATAGCCGGTTTACGGGATGCCGGGGCGTTCGGAGCTGTGCTCGGTTCTGCCCTTTATAGCGGGAAGATCAGCCTTAAGGATGCACTGGAGGAAAGTCAATGAGGAATGTTACGGTAAAGCGGGAGACAAAAGAAACGAATATCTTGATCAAACTGAACCCTGACGGTACCGGAAAGGTATCGGTTGACAGCGGTGTGCCGTTCTTTGACCACATGCTCACCGCGATGGCAAAGCACGGAGGATTCGATCTTACCTGCATCGCCAAAGGGGACCTCGGGGTGGACTGTCATCATACCATCGAAGATATCGGGATTGTACTCGGGGATGCCGTAAAGCAGGTAATTGGTGACGGCAGGGGTATTCAACGCTTCGCCCACGCAATAATTCCCATGGATGAATCGATAGCGACTGCAGTACTCGACTGCGGGGGCAGGGGATACCTTGTCTTTACCGGTGCCTTTGGAAACAGGACTATCGGGAACATTCCCGCAGACATCTTCGAGCATTTCTTTTACAGCCTGTGCACCCGGGCCGGCATAACCGCCCATGTTGCGTTTTCCGGTAAAAACGATCACCACCAGTGCGAAGCAGTGTTCAAGGCGTTCGGGATTGCACTTGGGCAGGCGCTCTCGATAAGCGGGGATACAAAAATAATCCGGAGTACAAAGGGGAAGTTTTAAAAAAATCAGGGCTCTGGAGAAATCATTGGAAAATTGTTCTGACGCTCTTGGGGGCTGCGGCAATTGTTGCCTTCGCCCCCGCCGCTCGGGCATCCCCCAAAATGCGATAACCGCTCAGAAGGTTGACGAGAAATTCTCAGGGAAACGGGAGAAATGTAAATGGGGGTCAAGGGGATACTCCCCTTGGGCTGCCTCCCCCCTTGGGGGAGAGAGGGGGTCACGCTCATAGTCTCTGTTAAAATAATTTCTCCATACGTAAAAAAATCAGATAAACTTCTGCATCCGGATCGTATCAAAAACTACGTCTTTTTTCCTCTCCCACCTTTACAAACCGCCCGCAATTTTAAAAAACCGGTGTTTGCAGGGAAGCGGATGCTACTCTCATTCAGGCCCGGGATGATGATTGGACCAGGTGAATAATCCGGTATATACTTACTCTCTGGTATCTTGCTCATTTAATGAACCATACTGTAAAGAAAATACTCATTAAAACAAGAATATACGAGAAAAAAAGAGTTGATGTTATGACTTTGAAGCCAGGTCAACGTCTTCTTTCTTGATCGTCTTTCTTCCGGCATGCTCGGCAAGCTTGTTTGCTTCCTTGGTGAGCGTTGCGATGTACTTCTCTGCCCTGACGACGAGGGCTTCAGCTGCATCGCTTCCTACTCTTTCGGCTCCGTTTTTCTTTGCAATCCTTACAACTGCGGCAATTGGTAAATCAGCCATTTTTCTTACCTCAAAAAGAAAGTCAATTGGGTATATATAAATACTTTTTGGGAAAATGCCCCATTTTACCCAGCATTACGATATTGGCGGGCATCCTGTTAAGCAAGTGGAAAACGAAGCGCAAAATTTCGCAGAATATTTTTTAATCTTATTAAATCGCTTTATATTCTAAACCGGCTGATTATAATGCATTTAAATTATTCCAACAAAGATGCAGCGAGCAATAGCGCATTGGCATAATTTGGTGAGGCGCGCGAAGTATCCACGAAAATTCTGCTGATATTTACCACGGGCGCGCCATGCCCGAACCCACCACCCAGAAATGTGAGAGTCCGGAAGACCAGATTACCGGATATCCCGTCGGGTGCGATGATCAGCCCGCATGTCTCAACAGCATTCTCAATCAGGATTTCGCAATGTTCTGCATCACCAAGTCGTGCTACCAGTTCGGCCTCTGCCATACTGGCATCCACCTGGCTATGCCTGCCGATATCCCCCAGCCGGCCACCGGAAAGGACGCCGACTTTTGGTGAGAGACCGAATTTTTGTGCAATCAGGCGCCCTTTTTTTATCAGTTCAAGTTTTTCAGGAACTGTCCATCCCTCATCCACGCCAACCGGGGTAAGAAGGAATTTTTTACCGTATACCGTTTCCAGCAGTGCGATGCGTTCTAGATGAGTAACCCCTTCTGCTTTTTTTAACGCCCGGAGCGTTGTATTTGAAGGAAGTGTCCCCCGCACGGCAGCATCAACCCTGCCAGCCACAAGGTCATCGATGAGTGCCTGTTCAGGATTCGGGTGCTCAACGATCTGAACGGCGGCGTTCAGTACGGTTTTTTTATCAACAACCCCGGACCGGCAGTAACAGACCGTGATAAAATTCCCGCTTACGCGGTTTGCACTATCAATGACTTTCTGTGCATCTTTGTCAATCCCGATGCCGATGCGTCTTACCGTGCCAGACATGCAACGTCCTCATCAGAAAGGTGCATGATCCCATCATCGATAAAATCAAAAACCTGCGTTTCCTGCCCGTCATAGGTGATACGCAGTTCCCGGGAATTGTTGACGCTTCCTATCTCCCGTGCCGTCATTCCAACACCGGCAAAGAGTCCTATGAGCTCCTTAACCTGTTCTTTTTTGGCAGTCAGGATAAAGCCCATGCCCGGGTACATCCGTACCCATTGCTCAAACGTCATATTGTTTGCAGCAAGGTTCGGCTTTGGGATCAATTCAAGGTCGATCTCGGCTCCCTTCCCACTGACTTCCAGGAGCATTCCCAGCGTCCCGATAAGGCCGGGGTTGCTGATATCCTTGCCTGCGGATACCAGGTGACGTTTGCCGATCTCTTCCATTACGGCAATCTGCGCCCTGACTTCTGCAGCGGATTTCATCGTGACCGAGTCCCAGTTGAGTGAACAGGAAGGATGGACACGCCCGGAGAGATCGATTGCCGCTACCACGCTGTCCCCTTCCTTTGCCGTGTGGCTGTAGATGATCGAGTCAAGCCGGGCTGAACCAAGAATCGAGACATCGATGACACTGTAGGGAGCATCCGGGTGCAAATGTCCGCCGACGATTGGCACGCCAAATTGTGCGGATGCGTCATGCATTCCTTTTACCACGAGTTCCTGCACCGTGGTTTTTGCAATCGAGAATATATCGACCATCGCGATGGGGTGCCCCCCCATTGCCGCGATGTCATGAATATTGACGAGCACGGAACAGTACCCTGCCCAGTACGGGTCCGCTTCCATGAGTTTGCTCCAGATACCGTCAGCTGCAAGAAGGAGCGCCTCACCGTTGTGCTCGATTACCGCTGCATCCTCACCGAATGAGGCGACAACATGAGGGGCATCGATCTTTAAAGCCCTGACCATCTCGCCGATGGAATGCTTCCTCCTGACCCCCTCATATTCCCTGACTATTTTTGCAATCGTCTCTGTGGAGCAGCTGTGGACCACGGTATCACCTTAAAGAATGGGTTAATGACTAGTACGTCTATCCTAGTTTCATTTCATCAGAGATAATTTATTTGATATACAGTCAACGTGTCTGTATGGACTGGGCAGAAAAGTACCGTCCCGCACGGCTTGAAGATATCGTCGGCAACACGACCGCACTACGGCAGATTGCGGAGTGGGCGAGGAACTGGACAACGAAATCCAAGCCGCTGCTCATCTACGGAAAGCCCGGCATCGGTAAGACGTCCAGTGCATACGCGCTTGCCAATGATATGGGATGGGACGTTGTTGAGCTCAACGCCAGCGACCAGCGGACTGCGGCAGTCATTGAGCATATTGCCGGGGTCGGGAGCATTACCGCAAGCCTCACGGGGTCATCCCGTAAACTGATCATATTGGATGAAGCGGATAATCTGCAGGGAACCGCTGACCGGGGGGGAGCAAAGGCGATCATCGAGTGCATCCGGAAAGCCCGGCAGCCGATGATCCTGATCGCCAACGATCTCTACGGGCTCTCACCGGAACTACGGTTCCGCTGCGAACCGGTCCAGTTCAAGGCAATTCCCGCCCGTTCCATCGGACCCCGGCTCAAATATCTGTGTGCCGCAGAAAAGATTACCTGCAGTGACTCCGCCATCCGCTCAATTTCTGAGAGTGCCGGGGGGGATATCCGGTCGGCGGTAAACATGCTTTATGCCTCGGCCATTGGCAGGGACCGGCTTGAGGATTTGCAGGTGCACACATCCCAGAAAGATGAACGTGTCTCGATCTTCAGCCTGATCACTGCCATTTTCCATAAGACAACGGATGAAGATCTGATGAGGCTCTCGTATGATGTTGATGACACTCCTGAGACGATCGAGCAGTGGGTGGAAGGCAACGTGCACCTGCTCCCGACACCGTCAGCGGTCACCAAGGGATACCGCCACCTCTCGCGGGCGGACGAATATCTCGGGTATACGTATCGCAGGCAATATTATACACTCTGGCGGTATGCGATGGCGATAATGTTGCTGGGTGTTGCTGATGCTTCGGAAGGAAAAGGTATCCATACACGGATCATGCCTCCCGAACGGTGGCAGAAAATGTCAACAGCAAAAAAGCAAAAAGCCATCCGGATCATCACGCTCAACAAGATCGCCGGTACTATGCACATCCCGCAAAATACCCTGCGTGAGAGATACCTCGACATTCTTTCCCTGCTGGTTGAACATGACCCTGCTGCCTATGCGCGTGACCTGATGTTCGATGCCGATCAGCTCAATTTCTTCCTGCATGACAAGGCGCGCTCAACAGAGATCATAAAATCCCTGCTCATGGAAGAAAAGGCGGGTGAAAAAGAGCAGCAGAAAAAATCCAAAAAAGAAAAATTGCAAAAACCCGAACAACGGGAGCTGGAGGAACCATCCCCACCACCCGAACAAGCCGGGAAAACACCAATACCCCGATCGCAGTCAACGCTGTTCGACGGTTTTTAGGCTTTGTTGAAATCCTCTTTTTCCTGAAATTCGCTTATTCTCTTATGCAGCCGGGAGGGTGACCCCCTCTCTCCCCCAGAGGGGGAGGCAGCATGCGGGGAGTATCCCCTTGCCCCCTCTTTTGTTAAGGTTTTGCATCAACCTTCTGATGAATATCGCACTATTGGGGGATGCCCGAGCGGCGGCGGAAGCGCGATGTACTGGAACCCCCAAGAGCGACAGCTTGTTTCTCTCTAGGATTTCCACAGAGCCGGTTTTTAACTGGATTTAAAATAGCGGTGGAGAATGACACCGCAGTCAATTTTTTCGCCACCGTTGCCATAGGATTCAAAGCCAAGGTGATAGACGAGAAGGTCGCAGTTGATTGTCCGGGCAAGCGCGATCAAGGGGGGGATCATCTCAATGGCAGGGCGGACCGCGTAGATGAGATCCAAGCCTCCATACCAGGAAATATCCGGCGAGAAAATATCATCGGTCCTGAAGGTGAGCCATTCGGGAACCGGCACATCCCTGATATCGGTACCACGAATGGATCGTCCGGCATCATGGAGTATGCGTGCTACCTCCACATTCTTACCAATCCCGACCTCAACGGCATTGGTGCAGTGGTTTACCAGATATTCGCCGATGCACGTCTCAATATGTTTATAGGAGCCCATTCCAACAGAATATAGCGATGCATATCCATATTTTTTGGGATTCTCTCTCCCCCGCGGGCCTCCAGATGCCTGTTACCCGCAAAATCTCTTCAATCATCGGTATACCGGTAACGGTTTCAGAGAACCCAGTGCGCATGATGGGATATGTGAACGAGCGTAAACAGATCGATGCTCAGGTGTTGCTGGATAGCCTGCAGGCGTACATTCATCGCCATGGTATGAAAGAACTCCTGCTCCTTGTTGTTCACCAGGACCTTTTTAAAAATGGCAACAGTTTTGTATTCGGGCTTGCCCGCCAGTCTGTCGGTGCAGCCGTGGTGTCAACTGCCCGGCTCAGTAATGAGTATTACGGCAGGGATGCAAACGATGACGACCTCATTGACCGGATAACAAAAGAAGGGGCTCATGAAGTCGGGCACCTCCTCGGCCTTGAACATTGCAGTGACCAGGAATGCATTATGTTCAAACCCGACACGCTCGATGAACTGGACCGGAAGAAAAAGATACTCTGCACAACGTGCAGGGAACATCTGGCAGCGCAAC
>JAPKXT010000186.1 GCA_026394695.1 Methanoregula sp. | reverse complement strand
ATGATTCGGTCAACCTTATGACCTGCTGGCTCGCAAAAAAGTTCCGCGTTCCCAACGTGGTTTCTATCGTCAATCAGTCCTCACACTCGGATTTTTTCAAGGAAGTCGGGGTCAGGATCAGCGAGAATCCTGATGAGCTCGTAGCGTCTCGTCTCTATTACTGGACCCAGAACCCCCAGCTCCAGCAGCTTGCACCCATTCCTGGAGGGACCATCTTTGAGATTGTCGCTGAACAGGGTGCACCCATTGTCGGGCATGAAATCCGTGAACTCAAGGTAAAAGACTTCGTATTCATTGCAATCCGCAGATCCGGGGGTGAACTGATCATTCCAAGTGGTAATGTCAAAATTCAGCCGAACGATATCTTCACGGTCTTTACAAAAAAAGAAGCAGAAGATGACTGCCTGCGACTCCTCAATAAGCAACTCAAAAAATCAGCGGATTGATGCCGCTAGCGCGCCCAGCTCAAGCATCAGCTTGGGGTTCACCATCATAATTTCCTTAATTAAGGATAGTGTGGTGAACTCCTTTAGATTCAGTTTTGAAACGGAATGGATGATCTCGTTAAGTTTTGCATCGGGTTGTTTGATTAAATATTCCTTGATGTGGTAATTACGTTCGATGGCTTTACCCATCTTTGATGCCCGCCAGGTTTTGTCATACACCATGAGTGCAGTTTTTGTGACATTGCCTTTCCCGATACATTCAGCTGCAACATCAGCTGCAAGTTTTCCGGTATACATGCTGTTGTAAATCCCGCCACCGGTAAGAGGATCAACGACCCGGGCTGCATCACCGGTGATTATCAGGCCATCTGCAACAGTACAGTCCAGAGGGCGGCAGACAGATACTCCTCCGGCAATATATTCGATCTGTTTTCCTTGCGGGAATGTCTTTTTCACAAACCTGTCAAGGTAGTCCTTTGCACGGTGTCCTTCCCCGCTCTTTTTACCGGAGATACCTATCCCGACATTTGCGGATCGCCTGCCTTTCGGAAAAACCCATAGGTATCCTTCGGGTGCAACTTCGTTGCCCAGATAAAAAACAGTCGAGTGTGCATCAATATCGATATCTGCCATAACATACTGGACAGAACTCATAATCTCACGAAGAGGGACGGTGGTATCGATACCACACCACCGGGAGAATTTTGATTCAACACCATCGGCAGCAATGACAATATCTGCAGTAACGCTCGTTACCTGTCCGCAGCACTCAACCTTTGCCCCTTTGACACATCCTTTCTCCAGGATAGGTGCTGATGCACGGGTCTTGACAGCAACATCTGCCCCGGCCTCTGCCGCCTTCCAGACCAGTTCCCGGTCGAAGATTTTTCTATCCAGGATATAACCTACCTTATTGCCCGCGAGCTCAGATTCGAGTTTCATCAAAAACCCATCGGGAGCGACAATGCTCGCACCGGTCATTTCGGCAGAGATCCACCGTGGGTCGGGATCAATGAACTCATGGAGGGCTTCTTTTCCAATACCCTCGGCACAACGTACGGGTGCACCAATCGCCGGACGCTTTTCGACAATGCATACCGAAAGCCCCTTCTCGACTGCATTTTTTGCGGCAATAGCTCCTGCCGGACCCCCTCCAATGACTAAAACATCGTACTTATTTTTCATGCACGACCTCCAGGGCACCCAGGGGGCAAACTTTTGCACAGATTCCACAGCTCGTGCAGCTCTTCTCAACGCAGAGGTATGCATCAATCAGTTCAAGGGCACCTTCCGGGCAGACTGATACACAACAACCGCAATATCCACAGATATCCCGATGTACTTTGAGCATTGAGTGATAATGTTGGTGTCCTGTTTCATTAATATTTACGATAAATTGTGGCGGACGCGATCCTATTATGTGCAGGATCTCACCCGAGCGAGAATGTACCGTACTTTCCACCGCCACCCGGGTGCAGGGTAACATGCCCAGATCTCAGTGCTTCAATTGCGTTGGCGGTTTTTGCATGGATAGCGTGGATATCGGCAACCGGGGCATTGATAAGCACCTCGATCTCGTTACCAAACGTACTGATGAAGCGCTCATAGAGAGAAGTGCACTTTTTTGTACGGGACGAAGATGTACCTTCCATTGTCTGGATAATCTGCCCCAGCGGGATGATATGGAGATAGGGTGGACGCTGACGATACGTACCGACAGAAGAGAGTTCCCGGGCACGATCGGATACCCCTTTTTTTATGATCCCGTTGTCTTCCGGGCAACGCCATGCGTTCCGGATTGCTTCTTCAAGGGAGTATTGGGTGAAGCAGCGGGTGCAGGCTGTGCGGTTATACTTCCCTTCTTCCGGGAAGAACCCGGCGTTTAACTCAATGGCACCTTTCCGTACACCTATGAGCACATCTTTGACTGTGAGATGCGCGAGCCTGAGCCTGTTGAACTCCCGTCCGATCTTATCGGGCTGGGGGCTGTGGGCATCGGAGTTGGTAAGGAAAGGGATAGCGTCAAGATCCGCAATAGCCGCACCGTACGAATTGTCCGCTGAAAGACCCAGTTCAAGGAAATCGATCGGTTCGCCACCGTAACAATCGGTGACACGATCAAAATACGCGTACATCGATGTCCAGGGAGTGAACGCATGTGCCGGGCCGATCATTGCACCAACTTCGTGCACATAATGCGCGATCTTCTCACCGGACAGGTAGACATGAGGACGGCCACTGGTGAGAAAACTTTTACATGTTCCTTCTAATAGTCCCTGCAGTTCTTTGAACTGCGAAAAGTCCTCTGCTATAATCAGGTGATGCACCCGACATTCATCCTCGACCTCACTGGTCGGGACAATGACGATACCTGCTTCGTTTTCCAGAAATGGTCCCCACGTCTCCCGCCATGTCGGGTGGAGGGCATCTCCTGTACCAAGCACATGGATGCCCTTTGTAACGCAGGCTGATACCAGGTGCTCCGGTTGCATAAAACGAGAGACGGCCATTGAATACGGGGAGTGAATGTGCAGATCGGCATTCGCGAGCATTGTTATCAATGTGGTTGCCCGTGACAGGATATAAAGTGAAACACTTGCTCCAGCATTGCAATGGGAGGCAGGTTCGAAAGGAGGATCTTTCCCGGTTCGTCATTTGTAACTGTATAGAGAACATCAGAGATGATCTCGGGGTTGAGCCACCCCCTGGCAGTATCGCCAGAGGAGGTCAGTGAGACGGGATTTGAAATTGCGGACATTGTGTGCGGAGTGCGATAATCAGCGCCAGTGATTTCCCAACTCACCCTGCTTAAACCAAGGTCTTTTGCGGATTATTGAGATGCTTTTTTGCAGCTGGTGTGACCTCCCTTCCCTGCGGAGTGCGTTTGATAAAACCGACCTGGATCAGGTATGGTTCATATACATCTTCGATGGTCCGGACCTCTTCTCCCACGGATATCGCAATGGTCTTCACACCGACCGGACCTCCGTCAAAATCCCTGGCAATGATTGAAAGAATGCGCCGGTCCAGTTCATCCAGGCCAAGTTCGTCGATCTGCATCATGGCAAGCGCGGTGGAGGTTATTTCCCGCGTGATGGTGCCATCCCCTTTGACAATAGCAAAATCCCTCACTCTGCGCAGCAGCCGGTTGACAATCCGGGGTGTCCCCCGGCTCCTCTTTGCTATCTCCTCGGCACCATCGACTGTTATCGGGATCTTCAGGATGGAGGCGCTCCGTGTCACAATCTTTACCAGTTCACCGGGTGAATACAGGTCAAGCCGTGATAAAATCCCGAAGCGGTCCCGGAACGGGGAACCTAAAAGCCCTTGTTTTGTGGTTGCCCCGATAAGCGTGAAATGTTCAAGGTTCAGCTTTATCGAGCGTGCACTCGGTCCTTCACCGATCATCACATCGATAAAGAAATCCTCCATAGCAGGGTACAGCATTTCTTCAACAACCGGGTTTATCCGGTGGATTTCGTCGATAAACAGGATATCTCCCCGTTTTAACGGGGTGAGGAGTGCGGCAATATCTCCCGGTTTTTCAAGTACCGGGCCGGTCGTAGCCCTGATATCAGCACCCATCTCATGCCCGATGATATGCGCAAGCGTAGTCTTGCCAAGTCCCGGTGGCCCGGAGAACAGCATATGATCTAAGGGTTCACCACGTTTTTTTGCTGCCTCAATCGCGATCTTCAACGTCTCTTTTACCTGGACCTGTCCAACAAATTCATCCAGACAGGCTGGCCTGATGGTAAGATCATCTCCATCCTCCAAAAGTGGCCTGGCGGAGATTATCCTCTCGGTCATACCATTACCGTTCCTTCAGTCTCGAGAGTGCGGCTTTAATGAGTTCCTGCACTGTAGGGGATTTCAATGCGAGGGCTGCATCATTGACAGCATCCCTTGATTCCTTTTCTGTAAACCCGAGCGAGATCAGTGCACTTACTGCATCATGCATGGCGGGACTGCTCCTGCCGGTTTCACCGTAAACTATCGTCTCGCTGACTTTCTTCATCTTGTCCCTGAGTTCGAGTATTAACCGTTTCGCACTCTTGGGGCCAATCCCGGAAATCCTTGTCAGGGCTTTTTCATCCTCGTTCAGGATTGCCATGGCGAAATCCTCGATCCCGACCTGGGAAAGAAGGTTCATGGAAATCTGCGGGCCAATCCCGGAAACGCTGATAAGTATCCTGAACATCTCCAGTTCGCTCTGGTGCATGAAACCATACAGGGTGATTGCATCCTCACGGACCACCATATGCGTGAAAAGATTTACAGGTTCCTTATTTTGCATCAACAGCTGGAGCGCCGGCTGGGTTACCTGTACCTGATATCCGATGCCGTTAACATCGATTACCACCCACTTGTCCCCGGTCAGGACTGGTACCCCATTGAGATGCGCGATCATTGTACTATCTCATGATATGGATATGACATAAGGCAATCGAAAGTGCATCCGCAGCATCATCAGGTCTGGGGATTTCATCCAGATGAAGCAATCGTGTTATCATTTCCTGCATCTGGCGTTTGTCTGCACGACCTGATCCGGTGATACCCTGCTTGATCTGGTTTGGTGTGTATTCCGCGATTGGGATATTGCGTTGTTCTGCTGCAAGAAGGATGACCCCGCGTACTTCACTTACTGCCATTGCCGATGAGATATTTTTTGAAAAAAATAACTTTTCAAGGGAAATGTGAGCAGGCTGGTATTTCTCAAAAAGTGTTTCTACTGCTTCATAGATTTTCAACAATCGCTCTGGTGGGCGAAGATCCTTTCCTGAAGTTTCGATACATCCATAACAAACCGGACGTATTTCCCCCCTGGTAACATCAATTACCCCGTATCCCAGTCGTGCAAGTCCCGGGTCGATCCCAATAACAATCATTTTTTTAAAGCTCCTGATTTGATATATATCGCTCCACTAATATACGGGGTATGGTTAGCGGGATGAATGTGCCAATGAAACACGGAACTGACAGCCCCGCAACATGGTTATCAAAAATGGAATTTTTCTACGGAATTAAAAAAATTGTTACTTCATCTCGCCAACCGACTTCTGCGTTCACAGCAACAACGGGATACATAGTCCCTCAGTACGGATTAAAAAACCATTTCAATAGAGTAAAAAAAAGTGTACGGGAAAAATCACTTACCCGATGTAGCTCAGTTCTTCGTCCTTTTGCATCTTATTGCCCTCGACTAATCCTTCGATAACCTTTTCCATCTCGGAAGCACGGTCGTTAAGTTTAGTTGGATCGACCGGCACATGGATCAGTTTTGATAATTTATCGAGCACGTTCGCCGCACTCATCGGGTCGACAAGGTAACCACTCGTCTCACCCATCAGGCAAACAGCATCGATCCCACGCGCTGCAGAAAGCCCAAGCATAAGCCCGGCAGCCCCGATGATCCCTCCACCGGGTTCGTCGCGGTTGAATGTAACTCCGGCAGATTCAATCTCCGGACGGAGTTCCACGCGGTTCACCGCTCCAAGCACCCGTGGCTCATTTACCAGGTGCCCGACACCGAATCCGCCCAGCGTGTAAATGCGCTGAACTTTTAGTTCTTCAGCGATCGCGCAGTACTGATCGGCAAGGAGGTAATGCCCTTCGTTTGAGGTGCTCTGGTGATCGCCAACGAGAAAGATAAGATCTTTGCCCTCAGCCTGGTAAAGATACAGTTCATTTCGAGCCAGCCGGGCAAGGCCATTCTCTTCAAGAATTACCTGGGGGGGGAAATAGATGGAATGGATCTCCCCAATCTTTTTTGCACCCAGCATGTGGATCATGTACTCGGCCACGAGCTTGCCAACCTGTCCGATCCCGGGGAGTCCTTCAATCAGGATAGGATCGACAGGTTTCCTTTCCCTGACACTTTCGAGAAAACGGATAGAGATCTCCTCAATCATTTTTTACCATCCTCCGGTATTTCCCGTACCGATCCTCAATGGAAAAACGTGCAGGATGGGCAATAGCAGTCGGCTTGCCACATACCGGGCATGTTGTAGAAAGAGTATAAGTAAGATCTGTTGTGCAGTAATGGATGCGCCCGCTCATTGACTCTTCCCGGACTTCGGTTTCTTGATGAGTTTACCCTCGCCACCTGACTTTTCCACGACAATGATAGCCGCGTTAGCCGCTTTCTCAATGGCTTTTTCCGCTTTTTTGTAATCAGGGGCGGTCACTTTAATTCTGTAGTTGGGGGCACCAAGATAGAGAAGTTCGATCTCGGCACCGGCAGTCTTGGATTTATTTGCCTCCCTGAGGGCATTTTTAATAACCGTAATTCCATCAGGCTGCACAGAAGTAAGGTGCAGGTGCCCGGTCACTTCAACTTTGGGAACTTTCACGTTCTCCTGTGCCGCATGAAGGAGCGAGTCTGCAACCTTTCGGGAGAGATCAAGTTTTTTAAGGGTTGTCTCGCTATCGGTAACAAGGTCTTCAAATACCGGATAGAAAGCCCCGTATTTATTATAAATCAGATCCTCGAGGGCGGTCGGTGATTCACCGGTTTGTTCGGCAACAAAACCAAGCCACTTCTGGGCCTTTGATTCGTTCTTCCACTCACGGATCTTTTCACGGCGCTGGTGTTCGTTAACGTCTTTTAAGGAGAGATCTATGTGCCCACGGTTCCGATCGACGTTGAGAACCTTGCAGACAATCTTCTGCCCTTCACGGATATGATCACGGATATACTTGATCCAGCCCGTTGCAATTTCAGAGATGGGAATAAGCCCCTGGCGGCCACCATACTCATCCAGCGATACAAACGCTACGAAGTCCTTGACATTTTGTACGGTACAGACAACCAGTTCTGATTCCTGTGGCCACTCTCGGTCCAGCATGGGAAGAATCACTTAAGCTCTGAGATGATCTCAGCCTTGATGCTTGCTTTTCCGCCAGTGGGGAGAGCAAGGTCGTGCCCGCATACGACACACTTCACGACTGTACTTGCCTTTTCAAATACCGTCTGTTCGTTCTCACAGTCAGGACACTTTACTTTAAAAAATTTAATCCGGTTTTCCCGAATCTCGCGTACCATAATGCGCTCACTCCGTCAGTTCAAACTTTGCGACCCGGTAGCCCTTACGCAGGTGTGCCTTACCGCAGGTTACACAGCGGTACCGCACGTTAATCTTTTTCGTTGGCTTGTCGCCTCCGGGCACTTTTGAGAATTTTCCCATATTGCCAACTTTTCCTCTGCGAGCCTTCTGGCGGTCAATCCAGTGGAGGCCGGTTGTCTTGCCTTTCTTTACCTTCTCGACCTCGTGCATCTGGTGATTCCTGCAGTGAGGACAATAGGTGTTAAATTTTGCTGGCATTTTCATAAAATTTTCACCGATAATTTGGATATAGAATACCAATATTATTTACAAAGATTCATATTTAAGACTATGTTGCGTTCACTTAAGACCGCAGCATTCCGCTCAGGAAGCGTTACTATATCTCCCTTTGAGAGGGTATAAATCCTCCCATCAATTCCCATAAAGGATTCCATGTCCTCAAGAACCCGCACGAGTACACTGGAAGGCAAAAGAGGTGCATTTGCGTGTGGGGGTTCAAAAAGCCCATTCTCAGCACTCATGTCTTCATCTTGTTCAAACTCGGGTTTTATGCTGGTATCCGTACCTGCAGTTCCTGTGCTTTTTGCATGATGCGGAACATTATGGAGCAGGATGCCCTTGCACTGTTCAATACTGGCAGTGACCGTTTCAAACATCTCTTTTTCAACAGGGATCATCCGCTTGACTTCTTCACGGTCGTAATAATTACCTTCTGCATGCATGATGGTAAGCGCGACAATCTTGCGGGACCGTATCGCAAAAAGCTCCCGGAGTGTCTCTTTAATCGAGAGTGTTTCTTCAATAAAGGAACGAGCCTCATCAGAAAGCGGGTCTTCAAAGGCGTACACTTTGCTGATAAGAGATGCGAGTTCCTCATGCCCGCGATCGAAGAGATCGGGTGCGACCGCTATGAGCCGCCCCGTCTCCCGTTCGGACAGCAGGATGCTGCGCAAATCGTCAAGCCCCATTGACCCCATTATCTTTACCCTCAGGTAATTTCCGCCATGCCACGGCAGCAAAGGAAAACAGCCACCGCTTCCGGTACTTTAGTGATGCCTTTTTGGAGTTCATAAGTACTTCCGAGCATCGGGATCGTAACAGGATGGAAAAGGTCGACCCTGACATCCCGCATTGAAAAGACCACTGCATCCACAAGCGGTTCAAAATCGTGGAGATCCCGGACTTCAAGAGGTTGCACGCGCATCCCGCTCCCGCCATGCAACGATGTCGGCATACGTATCAGCCGTTTTGTATCGGTGGTAACCGGCTCATCCGCTAGAGCTGCACGGGAAAGAAGTCGTTTTTTAAATTCTCCTTCCTGCCTGGAAAGGATCGCCTGGAGTGCACGGTTTTTTAAGATCATGCTTGTAGGATGGCGTTCAATTTCGGCAATAATCTCCTCTCGTTTTTTCAGAAGAACTGTTGCCGAGTCCTTGCCGATACCCTCGATTGCGGTCAGGTGCGCCATTGCTTCCTCTTCGGTCAGGGTTCCCATCCAGCGGAGATATTCAAGGAGTGTTTCACGGTATCGCACCGGCCAGCCGGGAGATGCAGGTTTTTTAATAGAGAGCATCACAGAAGGGTCGATCCCGATCCCGCAGACGTAGTCAATCAGTTCCCGGCGTTCGGGGCTTCCCCACCCGCGGAACAGGATATCTTTGACATGAACATGATACCCGCGGCCACCGGAAAAGACGAGTTCGATGGTCTTTGGATCCATTCCAAACTCAACGGTGAGCATTGAGATGAGCTTCTCAGTTTCCTCCTTTACCCGTGCCAGCATCTGCTCGTAGGGACCACGCACGATGTGGTCGGCATCAAGATCGAATACCAGATCTGCCCCACACCAGCCTTTATCCGCCATGGTCCCGGCATCCGGTTTCTCGTAGTATGCAGTCGAGTAGTACGTATGCTGAGGCACGAGATTTTTGATGTACTGGAATAGCTCTTCCCGTCCTGAAAAACCGACATGCCGTCGCATCCGCATGGCAGATGAATTGGGATTGAAAAGGACAAAACCCCACTCCCGCTGTTCCAGGGATGATGGCGAGACAAGAACAGTTTTTTTGTAATAATCGCTGAACCGTTGTCGGAGAAATTCGGTCGTCGCCGGGTTCATCGCAGCTCCTTAATCATATAGGGTCCTTTTCGTTCATAGCCCTGTCTCTGGTAATAAGGGCGCACACCAACCCCACTCATGATCGCCAAGCGGTAGAACCCTGCATCCGACGTGATCTCTTCTGCACGGGCAATCAGTACTTTTCCGTAATTCCTATGCTGCCATTCATCGGACTCAGCATATTTCCCAACCGGGACAAGACTTCCGTACACATGGAGCTCACGCATGACTGCAGCATTCTCAAGCTCGGTATAGCAGACGCGTGACGGGAACCGGAGCCGGGTAAACCCGATTAATGAATCGTCAGACACAGCGGAAATGAAGTGCTCAAGTCCGCCGCAGCATGAATATTTCAATACCCGGATTTCTGATTCTGCAAGCGAGGGAAGTCTTCCAATCTCCCGGCATCGTATACAGCGACAGCGCCTTCCGGTAGTCTTTAGCCGGTTCTGGGCAAGCTGCCGGAAATTTGAGTGCCGGGAACCGGCGACGATCAGTTTTGCCGGTATGTCACGCTGGATCCGCTGGAGCCGGGTATACTCAGGTATGAGGGACTTGGCATACGCAACGAGATCGATCATCTCCTCCTCGCAGTATGGCGAGTAAGCACCCCGCCCCCAGAGTTCTTCGATCTCAGAACCCGGGGTGACAAGAGTAGGATAGATTTTCAGGAAGTCCGGCATAAAACCGGGGTCAGAAAAGATCGTCTCAAACATTTTTTTATCCATATCAATGGTCGAACCGGGAAGATTGGGCATCATATGGAAACCCACTTTCATACCGGCATCACGGAGGAGAGTGTTTGCTGCAACGGTATCTGCTACAGTACACCCACGACGGTTGTATGAGAGAATTGCATCATCAACGTGCTGAACGCCAAGTTCTACTTTGGTCACACCAAGGCGCAGCATCCGGTCAATATGCTCTTTCCTGCACCAGTCCGGGCGGGTTTCGAATGTGATCGCAACGCAGCGGATTGCGGAATTTTCGTTTTCGGTTTCCACGGTTGCCACATCCTGTACCTCAGCTGCTGCTGCCCCGCCCGGGTAGGTGTTCATCGCTTCAATGCACCGTGACACAAACTGCTCCTGGTATTCCGGTGTTCGTGCTGTCATCGTCCCGCCCATCACGATCAACTCCACCTTATCCACGCGATGACCGAGCAACTCGAATTGCCCGAGCCGGGCATGCACCTGGGCAAATGGGTCGTAGTTATGCTCCCGGGCACGCAGTGCGGCCGGCTCTTCACCCGTGTAGCTCTGGGGGGATTTGTACTGGTGGTCGGGTCCTCCCGGGCAGGGCAGGCATTTACCATGCGGGCACGGTGCCGGAGAGGTCATTACCGCAACAGGAGCTACTCCCGATAAAGTCCGGGTGGGCTTCACAAGCAGGATCTTCCGGAGGATTTCCCGATCCTCCGGTCGGGCAACTGCAAGAATTGCGGAGTTTTTAGGAACTGCAGGCAGCCTGTACTTCCGGCAGGTATCGATCTTTACCGCAACGATCGCTTCGTCACCGGGCTTGAGGGTGAGGATGCGGGAGATCATCTCCCGAAATGCAAGCGCCTCATCCATAACTTTTAATGTTCGGCTGCAACTTTTGTGGATGCAGTCTCTGAAGAATAGTTCACCACAGACATATTTCGCCCGTGAATATGGGTAACAATCTCATCTCCCAGCGTGAGAAGAGCATCTTTGTGGGCTTTTTTGTCCTTGTGGATGTGGACCGGGGAAATTTCAAGGGAATTATAACGGCCAGTGCCGATTTCTTCGTTGGTGACGCCTTCATAGTACTTCTTGATGTGAATCATTAACATGTGTAAATGCAGCAACTCTTCCTTTTGCACACTATCACCTTCTGCAAGCTGATTCTTTTTCTTGTGATACAGATATACCTTTTTGGTGAGATTTATATCAGGAAACCTGCATGCTACCGGATCGCTCGTTGCGCTGGCAATTGGGGATGCATTGGGTGCGCCCCTGGAAGGATCTGCCCCAACCAAGGCGTGGGTGACCGAAATGCTTCCCGGAGGGCGGCATTTCCGAAAAAAAGGAGAAATCACTGATGACACATTACAAGCATTGGCAGTTGCAGAATCGCTCGTTGCATGCAAGGGATTTCGTCCAACTGACCTTATACCAAGGTTGATTCTCGGTTATAATAAGCATCCGGAATGGTATGGCCCGACATCTTCTGCATTCTTTGAATTGATCAAATCCGGTACCCTGCCGCACCGGGCAGCGTGGCTCGTGCACAAACGACTGCATGGCAGCCGGAGTAATGGGAGTGTAATGCGCGGGTTTCCCGTGGGTATTTTCTTTCCAGCCCAAGATGTGTATTTCGTGAGCCTTGCTTGCTCACAACTTACGCACTATGATCCAGTCGCAGGGCACTGTTCCGCATGGCTTAACGTGATGGTGAGCGATATGTGCCGCGGTGTTTCACGCAGGGAGGCATACCGTCATGCACGCTTGCTGTGTACGAATGACGAAGTGTTTACGATCCTGGGAAATTACCAGAATTATTTGCAGGTACCTTCACTAGACGCTGTGCTCTGCTCGCACGCAGCCCTGTCCTGCTTCATGAATGCCCGCACCCTTGAGAATGCTATCCTCTCGGCAATCAATCTTGGAGGGGATGCTGACACGGTAGGTGCATGCTGCGGCGCACTTGCCGGGGCATACTGGGGTTCCGGGGCCATCCCGCACCGGTGGAAACGGGATCTCGATGGCTATAGAAGTATCCTGCACTCTGCAGAACAGCTCTGGTCTTGTGCAGAGCATGTTCGGTAAACAAATTCCCGTTTGTCAGATTTCCGGTTTCGGATCACAACGCATGGACTTCTGTATTGGCACGATCGATAGCAGAGGTCAAGATCGTGCGTATTGCATCTGCACTTGATCCGGATGCGATACCCGGAACCTGCTCCACCAATAAAAAAGCCGGAATACCGGAATTTTTAATCCTTTTTTTGGGGGAATATATCACGAAGGTCGTATATCGACGAGCTTCAGTGCCCGTCCTTTTTCGCATATATCCGAAGCATTACCCAGCACATCGGAAACGACATACTTTTCTCCTTCCACTACACCGTCAGGATGGCAAAGCGGGTAACTGCGGCAATCACTCTTGTTGCAGGAGAGTTCAAGCTTGATCTTTGAATTGATAATTGCCATATCAGCGTTGATAAGCACGGTTATCGGTGCCTCCATAACTTCGACAGCAGTTGTGCCATTAAGGTGAACGGGGCATTCATGATGTGTCGTCCTGACGGAAATTATACGGTACCGTCTTCCTATCTGGAGGTTATTACATGCCTTTTTTACCTTGCAGGTATCGCACCCGGCAGCTTCACCTTCGTAGATGAACTCAACACCCTCCTTTGCCAGAACCGTCCCGACCAGTGTCACTTTTGTTTTTGTATCCGCCATGAGATCACCCCTCATTCCCTGTAGAGCATCTGTACAAGATTCTCTGCCGATTCCCGTGTGAGACCCATATCGAATATTGTGAAGCGTTCCGGACGGATAGTCTTTGCCATAAGAAGCGCTTCAACAGCAATTGCATCGTCAATCCCGACTTCTGCGGGAGTTACCGGAGCGCCGATGCTTTTTAACGAAGCACGGATACCCCTCCAGTCTCCTCCGTGCAGGTACATGGAAATAATCGTCCCAATTCCGCAGCTCTCGCCATGAAGCGCCTTGCCCGGTGCGAGCTTGTCAAGCGCATGGGAGAACTTGTGTTCGCCACCGCTTGCCGGGCGGGATGATCCTGCGATGCTCATGGCAACCCCGCTGGATACGAGCGCTTTTGTTACGAACCACGCAGACTGCTCCTGGTGCGGTTTGATCAGGTGGGAGTTCTTTACCAGGATCTCAGCGGTCATCTTTGAGAGCGCTATTGCGTACTCACTCATCGGTTCTCCTTTAACCCGGTGGGCGAGCTCCCAATCCAGGATCGCAGTGTAGTTGGAGATGACATCGGCACACCCGGCGGCAAGGAGCCGGTGCGGTGCGGAGGCAATGATACCCGTGTCCGCGACAATCGCAATCGGTGGCTGGGCATCCAGCGAAGCATGCCCCTCAAGGGTAGGCACTGATGCCCGGGAAGATGCAATACCATCATGTGACGCCGCAGTGGGTACGGAAATAAACTGGAGGTCAAGATTATATGAAACGATCTTCGCGGTATCGATCACCCGCCCGCCCCCGACACCGATTAAAAAGTCCATACCTGCCGCGGCCTTTTCAGCCTTCTTGATAACAGGCAGGCTGATCTCATCTGCAAGAAATGGCTTCACGGTATAATTGTTATTGAGGATCTTCCTCACGTTATCCCCGGCAAGACTCATTGTACTCTTTCCGGATATAAGGAGCGCAGACTTACCGAGTTTAAGATCTTCACAGACAGACGGGATCTGGCCGAACACATCATGCCCGATAACAACATCACGGGGCAGCTGCATCCATTTGGATTTGTCAAAAACCTTCGGTTTGAGTAATTTTATTGCATCTGCGCTCATTCTGATCATGGATGATTAGTGATTTCATATACAAATACTACATCGATCCCATCAGGATGGGCCAACCCTATAACATAGTAGATACGCTTACCTATGCTCTAATCCTGGTCATCGGCGTGTATTTATTATATCGCTGGATGTCAAAATCGAGCTGGCTTTCTGATATTGGATTCAAAATTGATGCCAGATTCATCCTTGCTACACTCCCTTACGTTTTTCTTGGAGGGGTGTTGCGGGTTGTTCAGGATACCGGAATGATCACGGGGGACCTCCAGTTTTTACTCGTGACCCCGCTGATCTACTTCGTACTCTTTTTTTATACGATTGCTATGCTGTTCCTTTCCCGCTACGTTACCCTGCAGGGATTAACGCAGAATTTTCTCACATTTTACGCTTTTGCCGGCATTATATCCACATTTATCGTTTCGCTTGTGCTGATCGCATGGGGGATAAGCCATGCCCATCTTGACCTCTTTGTGTTTGCCATCATTCCCCTGATGGCAATTACTGCCACTCTGCTGGTCTGGGCGTGCATGCGCTACATACTCCACTGGGAATATGTTACTGATCCACTCTACCTGACACTCCTTTTTGGTCAGCTGCTGGATGCAAGCGCGACGAGTTACGGGATAGACTTACACCCGTCAGTCCAATATGTAGAACAACATGTGGTAGGATCTGGCCTTATTGAACTGACCCATACTGCATTTGTAATGTTCCCGTTGAAACTGGTCGTACTCTTCCCGGCAATCTACATCATGGAACTCTACCGCAAAGAGGCAAATCCCGCATTCTGGCATCTCGTACTGCTCGCCATGATTGTAGTCGGGTTAGCTCCGGGAATCAGGGATATGACGCGGATGGTACTGTATGTCTAATTCCCCGCTGACGAATGCGATCATCATCATATCGCTCCTCTTTTGTGCCACGATCACGGTTGGCTGGGTTGGAACAATGAAAAACCCGGCAATTGGAGAAGACCTGATGAAACTCTTTGAAAAAGAGGTTGCAAATCAGATCCTGGGGAAAGATTCCCCGGATATCTTCATCCGGCTCTTCTTCAACAATCTTGAAGCATGCCTCCTGCTCTTTTTGGGAGGGGCATCGTTTGGTATCATCACGATATTTATTATGAGTCTGAATGGTGTACTTATCGGCTCGATCATGGAAATCGTGCATAAGGATCACTCTGTCGTTTTTGTCATCGCAGCGATCCTTCCGCATGGTATCTTTGAGATTCCTGCGTTCATCCTTTCGGGAGCGCTCGGCATCCTGCTCGCCCAGACACTCATCGCTGAGTGGTACCACGTAGGGGACACTGCAGAAGAGGCGAGGAGATACACACGACTGTTTGTTATATATGTCTTGCCACTTGTTGCAATCGCCGCATTTGTCGAGGCTTTTATTACACCAATTATCATACATTTAGTAGCTTAGAGGATCTGATTCATGGACGATGACGCGGGCGCCCTGCCACCGAAAAATGACTTTTCTGCATGGTTTAATGACCTGTTATGGCGGGCCGAGATCATGGATGTTCGTTATCCTGTCAAAGGATTGTATGTCTGGTTCCCCTACGGGTTTGCGATACGCAAATACGTGTACCAGAGACTCCGCGATCTCCTTGACCGCGACCACCAGGAAACACTTTTTCCCCTCCTGATTCCTGAACAGGAATTCATGAAGGAGGCTGAGCACATCAAAGGATTCGAAGATGAAGTGTACTGGGTAACGCATGGCGGGACAACACTTCTCGATGTAAAGCTTGCATTGCGTCCGACAAGCGAGACCGCAATCTACCCGATGTATGCCCTCTGGGTCCGCTCTCATGCAGATTTGCCCATAAAATATTACCAGATCGTAAACACGTTCCGGTACGAGACAAAACAGACCCGTCCGCTGATTCGCCTCAGGGAGATCACCTCGTTTAAGGAAGCCCACACGGTTCATGCTACCTGGGAAGAGGCTGAACAACAGGTAGAAGAGGCGATCGCTCTCTATCGCGAATTCTACAACGGCCTCTGCATCCCAACCCTCATCTCAAAACGTCCGGACTGGGATAAGTTCCCTGGCGCCGATTACACGATTGCCGTTGATGCAATAATGCCAAACGGCAAGACTCTCCAGATCGGCACCGTGCACCACCTTGGCGATCACTTTTCCCGGACGTTCAACATTACCTATGAGGACAAAAATGGCGAGCAGAAACTCGCATACCAGACTTGTTACGGTATTTCCGAGCGCTGTATTGCAGCCCTGATCAGCATACACGGCGATGACAAGGGACTTATCCTCCCTCCTGCAGTTGCCACGTTCCAGGCAGTCATCGTTCCCATCACCATCGGTAAACGACATGAAGATGTGATGACGGCAGCACAGAAACTAAGAACCGATCTCACCACAGCGGGTTTCCGGGTGAAACTCGATACCCGCGACCTGCGACCAGGAGCAAAATACTACTGGTGGGAGCTCCGCGGCGTCCCGCTCCGGCTTGAGCTCGGACCCAGGGATCTTGATGCAGGAAAAGTCATGGCGGTGAAGCGGAACGGAGAGAAGACATCACTCGAACTCGCGACGGTAACAGAAGGCATGACGCGCGTGCTGGGTGAGATTACGGACACCCTCCGCGCACGGGCAGAAGAGCACACAAAATCCCATCTCTGCAATGTTGAATCGATGGATGCACTCAACGCTACCCTCAATGAAGGCAGGGTCGCAGTTGTCCACTGGTGCCAGCAGCGGGAATGCGGCGATGGGATTGAAGAGAAGACAAACGCGAGTATTCTTGGGACTGATGTGCGTTCAGTATATGTTCCCGTCACAGAGGGTAAATGTATTGCCTGCGGGAAACCGGGCAAGGCAACACTTGTCGGAAGAGCATATTGATATAAAATTCCCGTGAGAACGGGGATCATTTTCCCTTTTTTACTTATGATTTCCCTCACAGACCCGGAAGGGAAAAACAATCTGGTAAATCAAGAGGGCAATCATGAAGGATTATGTAATTTTTTTCCGATCTACCCATTACCGACAATTTTTTTTAGAGAGAACATTCCCTCATCAACAAACCTGTTGACTTTTTAGGCACCGTTCTTTATTTTTACCTCAACAGAATACTATTATAAGTACTTGATTGAGGTGGCAGCAATGAATAAAAATCCCGAAGAGTCAGACATCACGTATCTGCCACCGCGCTACAAAATGCAGATTGAGGCAAAGAAAAAAAAGCGCCAACTTAAAAAAATCGCAGTTTTCTGTCTGGTTATCGCAATCTGTGCCGGGTTGTACCTGATATTGAACGGGATGCTGACGGGTTCACCGAACCAGACCCCCGTACAACTTCCCCCATCCACAATAACGTCAGCAGAGACAGTCCCGGTAAATCGATCTGATGAAATCACAACTCCTCTGACCCTGAACGTGACGGTTACAAAAACCCCCGGCATTATCATTGGTTCGGGTGTGCCCGTACAATCAACCCGTGATATTATATCCCTTGATACTGCAACCGCTTCTCTTCGGCTTGATTATCCGGCACCTGTCTATATTTTAATGAGCGTGAATATCACCGGTCAGAACGCAGGTCTGAACCTTTACGAGTTCAGGATCAGACAGGTCAATACTTCACCAGAGGCTACCGGGTTTTCAGTGTTTATCGACGCCAGGACTGGCGATCCCTATACATCAGGACAGGAACGTGCCAGGATCACTTCCGACCAGGCAAAAACTCTCGTAAGCAGTGCGTTCATTATGTATCACCCTGAAACGGTCCGAATGAGGTATAATAACACTACCGATTCTCTGCCGGAATGGATCTTTTCCCTGTACAGGAATAATACCTCGATACTTACCGGAACCATGGACCCGGACACTGGTCAGATCACATCATTTTCCAAAAGCATTGAACGACTGGGCAGGCAGGCAAACCCTGCACTCGATATTTCGGCTGCACAAAAAATTGCAGATCGCTACATTATCGATCGGAACGGGTTTCCCCTTCCCCTCAACATGAGCAATGCCCGGTATGACCCTCTCGGATTCCCTGATGAGGCAATTGCCGGGCAATACGTTTTTGTATACAACCGCATTATGCAGGATATTCCCTGTGATTATGAGGGGTTTACGATTTCAGTTGATTCTGTAACCGGGGAAGTAACGGAATATAGCCGACGCTGGGCCTCTCCTGACAATGCATTTTCGCTTGCTATAGAGCCGCTTGTGACACATTATGAGGCCACCTACGCGGTTCTGGACCGGGCTAAGCAGACATATCCGACATCAAGTAACGGGCTTAGGATTGTTTCTGCAGAAATCCGATGGAGAGACCAGAGACCCCCAGCGGTCTTTCCCCGTCCAGGTAGTATCTCCATTGCATGGAAGGTACAATTTGATGATGCAGTCATCCGTGAAAAACAGTGGCCGGTGCCCGGAGTAGGCTGGGTTGATATTCAGTCGGGAAAAATTCTTGATTTTTATTACCAGCATTGATTAAAAAACTAATGTGAAAATAGCAAAATAACAATAAATTATATCGGTATCAGCACCGGTCGCAAAGATACTCAACGGTAAGCTGGGTCCGACGCATATCGCCACGGATGGATTTTTTTCCACCACGGAAGAATAATTTTTTACATTTCGCACAGTACTTTGGTCTGATCTGGTCTAAAAGTTTCATCGGGATTTCGAGAGTAAACTCGGTTTTGATCCACTCCTCCGAGGGTTTTTCCGCATTCTGTTCATAGGTGGTGACAAACTCCATGATCTGGTGAGGGGGAACACCCATATCAACAAATTTTTTGAAGACGAAATAATTGAAGATCAGCCACGAAAGATCCGAGCGGTCAAGGATTCCTTCATACTCCCCAAACGACTCATCAAAATCCTCAAGTGAGCAACCGCAGAGCGGGCATTTTCCTCCGACGAGCTCATCGAGAAAGACCTCTTCCTGGCATCCCGGACAGGTCGTGTGAGGAGATTGCATGCGTGATGTCATAGTAATTCCAGTGATAATAATTATTGATATTTTTTGATACTGGTTTTTTAAAAAACCGTTGCGAAATTATTGACTGATTCTAGTATTGATCGGGTCTGCACATATAGGTATCACCACTGCATAAGTATCCCGATAATATCTTTTCCGGCAGGGATAAAAATTTAGTCAGCGGACAGGTCTTCACGTTCCATTACCAGTGATCCAAAAACCACTTTTTCAAGAACCTGCGCAACGTATTTGATGTGCATCGCTTTTTCCAGGTCTTCATTCCGGTGGATATCTGCATAGAGCTGGAGCCGCATGAGTGAGAACCTGAACCTGTCAAGTGTATCATCATCAAGTTTCATAGCCTCACGATAGATCGGTTCGAGCAGGTCGGGAAATGCAAGCGGGTTCTCCAGGCAGGCGATTACACCACTATAAATCGGGAGCGGTATTTCCTTTCCTGTTAGAATCCGCATGTAATTCATCGCTTAACCCTCAACAACTCTGATGAGCGCTTCCATAACCTTGTCAACAGCCTCCCACGTGGGGCTGTTGCCGCGCTTTATGATGAACGGGCGTCCCTCATCCCCTGATTTACGCATTTCGATATCGATCGGTATTGCACCAAGGAATGGGACGGATAGTTCATCTGCGATCTTTTTGCCACCACCCTTGCCAAAGAGGTCAATTTCCTCTCCACAGTGAGGGCAGATCATTCCGCTCATGTTCTCGATGATACCCAGTACGGGAACTTCAAGTTTCTGGATAAATTTTGCAGATTTCCGCGCATCAAGTGTTGCGACATCCTGAGGAGTGGTGACAATTACTGCCCCACGGAGATTGGGGGCGAGCTGGGCGATGGTGAGGGCCTCATCACCAGTTCCGGGGGGCAGGTCGACAACCAGATAATCCAGTGTGCCCCAGTTCACTTCGTTGAGGAACTGCTGAATTGCAGCCATCTTCATAGGACCTCGCCAGATGATCGGTGTGCTTGTGTCAGGCAGAAGGAACGCCATCGATATGACAGAGAGCATCCCGGTGATGTGGACGGGTTCGATCATTTCTCCCATAATAGCGAGTTTATGATCCTCGATACCCAACATCTTGGGGATGTTTGGGCCATGCATGTCAAGGTCTAAAAGCCCAACCTTGAAACCATGGTTGGAAAGGGCATAGGCAAGGTTTACAGACACGGTGGATTTGCCCACGCCACCTTTCCCCGAGAGTACCATGATGACATGTCTGACGTCAACTTTTGCTTTCGGGGGGAGGCCAGCCGGCCCGTTCTTTGCTGATGCGCAGGTTGTTGCAGTGGGGCAGTTGGAGCACTCTTTATTGCACTCTTCATCTGCCACCTCTTTTTTTGTTGTTTTCTTTGCCATGAAATGCCTCTGATAAATCCAATCTGTACTCTCATCAGTTATTCTTCAGAGAAAATAAAGATGTGGAGATAGGGATAGGAGCTCCCCGGGGAACTGCGGAACTTCATGGGTATGAACAGTGGATTTGCACATTTTTTTATTATTTTGCCATCTCACCAGCCACAGATGACTCTTGGGAAAAAGTTCTCTACTGAGTGCGGGACTGCCTTCGCACAAGGTATCAGGTACTGCAGGCAGTTCGGCCATCCGGTCACCTGTGCAGTTACACCGTCTGGTCACCGCATGGGTTAGGATAATAGGGTGATGAGTGACCTGGTGGGAATAAATATATTTTCCGGCAATTTTCAGATTTTTAAAAATAGCAGGATACCCGGTTTTTATAACTGGGGTTATGATGGGGAAAAGCAATTCGCTTTGGATCTTTTGCCAGCTCTGCATCCTGGTCTCTTCATCCCGTGATTTCCATCACACTTAATACCCAAGGGAGCAGATTCACCGGTAAGATGCCCCGTTCCAAAAAGGACCAGCGACTTCCCAGCCCCGGTATCGACTCCTCCATTCACGCCATGACCGATAAACGGGAATCGCTGCTGTCTCCTCTTGCCGCGACCAGTGTCGATGCAGTGCGAAGGCACAACAGAAAACCTGATGATATCCGTACCCCCTACTCTCGGGACGCTGATCGGATCATTCATACAAGGGCATATACGCGGTATATCGATAAAACACAGGTCTTTTACCTTGTCGAAAACGACCACATAACCCACCGTGTCATTCATGTGCAGATCGTATCAAAGATCGCCCGGACTATCGGGCGTTGCCTGAGGCTGAACGAAGATCTCATTGAAGCGATCGCTCTCGGCCATGATATCGGGCATATCCCGTACGGGCATTTTGGAGAGACCTGCCTGTCGGAACTCTGTGAGCAATACGGCATCGGAAAGTTTTTCCATAATGTTCAGAGCGTTCAATTCCTCGATCGTATTGAAGACTGTGACCTCACTATGCAGGTGCTGGACGGGATTCTCTGTCACAACGGCGAAGCTGACGATCTTAAAATCTCACCTGAACCCTGCCAGACCTGGCTGGCATTTGACAAAAAAGTGCAGGACAATGCAGATGGCAGGCGAACAAAGGAACCAATGACACTCGAAGGTTGTGTTGTAAAATTTTCTGACACCATCGCTTACATTGGCAGAGATGTGCAGGATGCCCGTGAAGTGGGATTGATCGGGCGTACAACCCCGCTTCCGCAAGAATGCAGGGATACTCTTGGTGACTCCAACCGGGAAATCATAAACACACTAATTTACGACCTTCTGGAAAACAGTAACACGGAAGATATTGGTTATATATCGTACAGCCCGGATGTGGAAAAGGCACTTATTTCCCTGCGCTCATTTTCCCGGATCCATATTTACAATAACAAAAAACTCACTTCAGAAAGGGAAAAAGTTAAGCAGATGTATGCAACCCTGTTTGCGACATACCTGAATGATGTCGAGGAAGAGTTACGGGATGCAAAAATTTTTACCGATTTTATTGATACCAGCTGGATCAGTCAGATCTATCTTCAGTCAGCAACATCTCCCGAGTTGGTACGGGACTTTATCGCTGGTATGACCGACCGGTACTTTGCAAAACGATACGAGGAATGTGTGATCCCGCGCAGGATTGAGGGGAAATTTTCATAAAAATCAGGGCGATTACTTAATCATACTTACCTTTAGGTGCAGCCCAACCGGTAAACCCACAGTATATGCACCCAATCCCTTCGCAATGAGCGCATGGCTTTTTGGGTGCAGGAACAAGAACAACTCCTTTTTTATTGCAGTACAGGCATCCTATTCCCCCACAATGAGCACATAGAGCGGATTCATAAAGTTTTTTTTCATCAGACATGTCAGCAATCTCTTTTTATCATACTGGATATGGTTGTAGGTATCATCAGGGATCAGGACCCTTCAGGTTCTTCTTTACAGAGCCTGGAAATCGCATCGATCAGTTCCTGTGCGGACTGGAATCGCTGCAGCGGATCCTTTTGTAAGCATTTCATGATGATATCCTCTGCCGGTGCTGCGTCAGCATTGAGCTTTGACGGGGTTACCGGCTGCTCCCTCACGATCGAATTTCCCACTTCAACAATACTCTCACCACCAAACGGTACCGAGCCGGTTACCAGTTCATAGAAAACCACTCCCAGCTGGTATATATCTGTCCGTTCGTCCGTTCTCCCGAATTCCGAGGGAGATACCTGTTCAGGTGCAGCATAGGAGAGCGAGAATCCTGCAATACTGGACTTTTTTATATCGGTGGCCAGCACCTTGCTCATCCCCCAGTCTGTAATTTTTGGTCTCTGTTCCTCATCAAGCAGGATGTTGTGGGGTTTTATGTCCCGGTGGATGAATCCATGCTCATGGGCATACCTGAGCCCATCGGCAATTCCTCTGACGAGACGGACTGCGTTACAGAGGGGCACCGGTTTTTCCAGCGCTTCCAACCCACCCGGCACATACTCCATTTCGACATAGGGAACCGGGAGGATATTGACAGCGGTCACCCGAACAATATTGGGATGCCGCAGGCTTTGCCAGGCTGCAATCTCATTTAAAAACGCTTTCCCGGTCATCTCATCGAAACTGATCGGGATTTTTACCGCTACTTTTATACCATCAGTTTTCTTTTGGGCAGAATAGACCCATGCAATGCCGCCACGCCCGATGTATCTGATGCTGGTATAATACTTGTTCTCCAGTTCCCGGGGAAAGTAGTTCTTCTGTTCATGTGGAGAGGCAGAAGGCCATGTCAGAACTGTGCTTGGATTAGCGGTATTGGGGGTTATGACGGTAGATGCGCCGCCTGGGTGGCCCGAATTTTCCGCAGGCATTTTATAGGGTGCTGACAGGATGCCCGCTGCCATCTCCTCCCGTACCCTCTCACCCTTTTTCAGCTGCCAGAAGATCACCAGAACCACCAGTCCTGCAGTCAGCAGGACAATAAGCTCAAACATTAAAAGCCCCGTGGTTTTTCCTTCAGCGGGCTTTTCTGCAGGTATTGATGACACGGAGGGGGATACCGTTGTCAGGTTGCCGGGAACAGGGGATGTAACCACGGTGCCAGATATGCCGGGGATTGTCGGGAGGGGGATTGTGGAAGGAGCGATAACCTCATCGGTAACCGGTACGACACTGCTGTAGTATCGTGTTGGATCCATGAGGGGAAATGCGTCTACGGTATTCTGGTTGGATTCAAAGATCGCTTTTGGATTTGAACCGATCCTGATGCTATACGGAGTGTCCCCCACACCATTACCATTCTTATCCCTGCCATGGTAATCACTCCAGAAATTTCCCAGGTAACCCTGTTGCTCAAGGCCAAGATAGGTATACATGAATTTCTGGGGTGATGACCAGACTGAAGTCGGGCTCCACGAGATTACGTTCTGGGGATTATCAAAATTGTTGTAGAAGATATGATTTGAAAGAGAGTAAAAATCGAGGGTAATCCCGATTTTGTTCTTCATTATGATGTTTTTTTCAATAACATTGTCCCTGGACTCTTCAAGCACAATTCCGTATTCGTTGTTGTCAGTGATTGTATTACCGGACAGGGTATTTTTCATCGCTGACTGCAAAAATATCCCCCGCGTATTATTCAAAAGTGTATTATTCCGGATAGTATTCTGGTCAGACTTGATGAAGATAGCAGCAGGAGATGCGCTGTTCCGGAGGGTAAATCCTTCAAGGGTACAGCCGTCAATAGTAATTTTAACCGCATTTCCATTGTTTAATGGTTCAATCAGCGGTACCCCGCTGCCACTGTCGATGCCTATAAGTGAAACCTGCTTATCCAGCAGGATGTTTTCATGGTAGGTTCCACTCCGGACGGTAATGATATCTCCGGGAAATGCCCGGTCAACCGCAGCCTGAATGCTGGAAAATTCAGCCCCGGACGGCGCCACCGTATGCTCTGCCGCAGCTGCTGCCTGAATGCACCCGATGCAGATGAGCGCGAGGATACCAAGGAAACGAGCTATGCGACTAACAGGGATCATGAGTGGTGAATGTTTTTTATTGAACAGACATTAGGGTTATTGTTTTTTCTGACATCCGGTATTTAATGATGATGCGTATATCAACTGCCTTCCGGGATGATCATGAGCAGGCTGACACCGGATACACCCCGTGACAGTTCGATGAGATCCCCGTCATGCAGGGCAATCCGGGTATTCTTTTCGAGCTTTTTATTGTTGAGACGGGTGCCCCCCGTGCTTCCGCAGTCCTCAATATACCAGTGTTCCTTGTCAGAGACGAACCTGCCGTGCGGCTTTGAGACCCGGGTAACCGCGGTATAACCAATGGAGAGGGCAATATCGTTTTCAGGAGAGAACGCTGTCTTGTTCTCGGGATCGATCCGCCCGATGCGGATATGATCCTGTTTTAACAGGAACACTTTCCCGTCATCCGGTCCGCCAAGTACGATCGCGGCTGGAGTATTTCCAAGAACTTCCCGGGAAAGGGTGTTTTTTACTGCATCGAGACGGCGGGAAATCTCATTGCCGATTATCTGCACCCGCGTGTTTGAAAAAAGTCCCAGGTTCCTTATGATCGTTTCAAGCCCCCCCTGAACAATGGAATATTCCCAGACGGGGTGGATACCCTTGGATGTCGGCGCACCCAGGCCTGCCTCTTTTTTGATAACGCCGATACTCATCAGCTTGTCAAGATGTTTTTTTGTATTTTCATAACTGGTCTCGATCTCGTTTGAGATAGAACGGGCATTTCGGGGCTTTTTCTCAAGAAATTTTAGTATCCGGAGCCGTACGCTGCTTGAGAGCACATCGAGATACTCAGAGAGTTCCTCTAATGAGTCGGTTTCTTCATGGACAATTATTGTCGGAGACTTATCAGCCGGATTCATGGATCTCCCCTTTCCGGGGTATTCCTGTATTTGTTACCAATGTATGACTACCGGAATATATGGGATTGACGGTTAATATTATTGCATTGTGATATCAATCCTTTCTGTTCATTGATCTAACCTTGCGGTTCAACACTTCAACCAGCAGGATTTTATGTATTTATCATATGCTGGCAGTATTTTATGATGTAAGGTGATGCATATCAGATATGTGGTGTGTCACCGACCCATGCAATGCACAGCTGAACCTCATGAAAACCCCATACTTCATGACAACCGGGAACGTTTGAAACCAAATCTCACTCCAAAGATTAGGGATCTCATCAATCCCTCGGCAACCATACATTATAAGCCGGATGTAATCTGCTTCATTAAAAAAAAAGTTACTCTTTTTTCATCCTGCCCAGAATACTGTACACAACACCAACAATACCAATTGCCCCCATAGCAAGGATACCTGCAGAAGGTGATGCAGCAGTACTGGTGGGATAGGGTGTTGGCACAATAATGGTTTGTTTTGTGGTTGGTTTGAGGGTCGTGACTGTAGTCTCTTGCGCAATCTCTGTGGGTGTGGTTGTTACTGCAGCAGGTATGGTGAGGCGGACATTGTCGATATATCCCAATGCGTAAATATTCATCATGCCATAGTCACCCTTGGAGCCCACATATATCCTGTTCATTCCGTTCAGGTTCTCAGCAGTGTTTATGTAGTAACTCCAGATATTCTTCCCGGTTATCTTTTCACTGACCGACATACTGAGGATCTTACGATCATCCTCGTATTTCACCGTAACGTGGTAGGTTTTGTTTAATTCATATTTTGCCGTAGGTCCGTTATAGGCAGTTGGTCCCATTTCCACTGCCGCATGCTGGCTGTTCACTTCCATCAGCTTACTGCCAGTAGTCACCAGGTGAAGCCACATAATCTGTCCATATTTTCCATTGTCAAACACTGAGAGGACATTAGGACTCTTGGATGGGTCCATCTCGCTTCCGGATAAACCGAACCTGAATGTCGCACCCTCATCGACTTCGGTGAGGAAGAGATCATAATCAAAAGTAAATGAACCTCTCTCATAATCGATATCTTTGTACGCGTAACCGCCAGTACTCGGTTCAACAGTGAAGTGGTACATTTCCTTGTTCGGGTCCCAGTAATTGGTTGAAGGATTGTTTGTTGTCCAGCGGGGATCTGAACTGAAGGAAGTCTGGTAAATCACGTTGACGGGGTTATCATCGGAAAGAGCCTGCAGTGACGGGATTAATGCGAGCAGGCATACAACAATGATAAGGCACATTACATTTTTTTGTATCTTCATTAAGAATTCTCCTGTTTGGTCCTTTGTTATCTTGGAATAAGCTCAACCTGATTTTTCAAAATCCCGCTATCCAGCGGAACCTGCAAAATTCTCTGAGATTGGTTGGGTAGCCGGTATAAATATAGTATACCTATGCTGTCCAGCTTTGCTTAAAAATATCGAACGTCCCAAGGAAAAACGGATTGTGTATTCAGGAACAGATAATGGTTCTACAGGTCTTTTTAACAAATCCGGGAAGAATAATCTGGAATCAGGAAAATTTTCGTGTCTCTTTTTTTAAGTATTTATTTTTGCAATCTCCAGGACCAGCTATAACGCTAATTCATTTTTCCCGGGTCTGGAATGATTGCGTAAACACTATATTTATCTTTAAAATCACGCAATATTAGAGCGCAGAGAAGTGAGAACGCGATAATAGTCTAGCGGTAGGACAGGAGCTTCCCAAGCTTCTAACCCGGGTTCGATCCCCGGTTATCGCATTGGTTATATGGAGATGGAACCCGAACGCAGTGCAATACGGATCATCGCGGAGAACCGCCAGGGTGTCCTGCGGGACATCGCAACAGTAGTTGCTGAACATGAAGCAAACATCGTAATGATCAACCAGGAAGTGTTCGATTCCGGCCCCTACACCGGTATGGCTGAACTCTATTTTGAGTACGATTCTGAAGAGGGCAGCGATCACCAGCGGCTCATCGAAGATCTGTCCCACATCACATCGATCAGGAACGTAAAGGCCTACCAGCCATTCGGACATATCTTCGGGTCACGGGTCATCATCATAGGTGGTGGGGCACAGGTTGCCCAGGTTGCACTCGGTGCAGTGAATGAAGCGGACCGGCACAATATCCGTGGAGAGCGGATCTCGGTGGATACCATCCCGCTCGTCGGTGAACGAACACTGGCACTCGCGGTTGATGCCGTTGCACGACTTCCCCGTGCATCTATCCTCGTCCTCGCAGGGTCCATTATGGGTGGCGAGATTTCAAGGGCAGTCGACCGGGTTCGCGAAGCGGGGATCCCGGTCATTGCACTAAAGATGGCAGGAACGGTACCTGAACATGCGGACCTTGTTGTCACAGACCCAATTCAGGCCGGCGTTTTTGCCGTGATGCACATCAGCAGTAAAGCAGTCTTTGACATCAATCGCGTCCGCGGACGTGAGTTCTGATGGATATCATCGAAAAAGCCGTTTCTGTTCTGATGCATGACGGGACTATCGTCTATCCCACAGAAACAATCTACGGTCTTGGTGCCGATGCATTTTCTGATGAGGCAATTATTAAAGTATACGAGTCAAAGAAGCGCCCCCTCGGGATGCCCATTTCCATTGCTGTTTCTGATTTTGATATGCTGGCAGCGGTTGCCCATGTTGAGCCTGGTATGCACCGGTTCATCGAGACATTTCTTCCCGGCCCGGTTACAGTAATTCTTCCCGCACGCAGACTTGTACCGGATATCCTTACCGGGGGTACCGGTTTGATCGGCATCAGGATGCCGGCACATGATATTGCATTACAGATCATCGAACGGTTCGATGCACCTGTCACTGCGACAAGTGCCAACCTCCACGGAGCTAAAGACCCGCAGTTACCAGAGGAGTGTACGGTGCCGCGCGAGCTTTTTATTGACGGGGGAAGGCTGCCAGGTACTCCAAGCACCGTTGTCAACCTTACAAAAAAAATAATCCTCCGCAAAGGTGCACAATCAGAAGCGGTCGAAGCGTTCTTAGCAAAACTCTGATTTTTTTTATGATGCCTGTTCGCCTGCGTGATTTTATTGAGGATGCCGATGGCTGGCTCTATGCTGTCTCTACTTATGATAATGATGAGAGAGTTGGCTGTGTTCTCAGATATGTTCCCGATGATCATGGCGAACGCGTAAACCCTTCAGGAACGCGATACAAGAAATATGATTTTGAAGATGCCTACGCGTTCATCGCACACAATAAACCATACTATGCAAATCTCGTCCAGCGCGTCCCGATCTACGATGTGAAAAAAGTGTTAAAACCTGATGTGGAGATTTCTCACATTGCGAACAAACATGTACGGGTACAAAAACTTCTCGATCTTTTCAGGCTTCCGCAAGGGACCATCGGTTGCACAGGTTCTCTCCTGTGCGGGTTGGAGGACGAGACTTCAGATATTGACATGGTTGTCTACGGCAGGCACTGGTTTATCGCTCAGGAGCTGGTCAGGAAGGGAATCCTGAACGGGAAACTGGAGGGGCTTTCTTCTGACATGTGGAAAAAAGTATACGAGAAGCGAAAACCTGAGATCACCTATGATCATTTTGTGCTTCACGAGAAGCGGAAATGGAACCGGGGGCAGATTGAAGGCACCTATTTTGATATTCTCTTTACACGGTCGTATGATGATCTGAAAAGTGTGCCGGCAGGAAGCGGAACCGTGATTGGCAAAATGAAAATAGAGGCTAAGGTGATCAATGCATCCCTTGCATTTGACAGCCCGGCCGTGTATGAAGTGGAGCACGAATCGATAAGCAGGGTCCTCTCATTTACACATACCTACAGCGGGCAGGCGCTTGCCGGGGAGACCATCGAGGCCTGTGGGATCTGCGAGCAGCATGGCAGTGAACACTGGCTGGTTGTGGGGACGACACGTGAGGCCCGCGGGGAATATATTATTTCAAAAACACTGTTGGATTAATAGCTAGAGCAGGTCAGACAAACGCTGCCCACTGCTGCTCTCGCACCTCTCGTTGTATTTGCACCGGTTACAGGGTGCGTTAAGCGGGCGCCGGGGTAGTTCTCCCTTCCGGATTGCCCGGATTTTATGCAGGGTGGCAATCACCTGCCTTCGATCACGGGGCTGGACGGTGTGGAACCGTGAGACCCCGTCGGGAATATATTCCACGTTTCCGCCAGTCACCTCGTTTCCTGTTATTTCTTCGAGGCAGAACGCGATACATGCAATCCGCATCCGGTCTGCCACATAAGTACCGAACGGCATGGCACCGGCAGTTCGTATGATGGAATATGTGCCATCATCAGCGATGCGATCTACCATACCAACGATACTGTGCTTGCCTGAAATCACCCGGACATCGGACTGGACTGCTGGTTTCCACTCACTTTTGTTACAGGAAGTGATACAGGTCTCCAGGAATGATCGAAGGTCAGTATCAATCGTGGGACGAACCGCAAGCACCTCTCTCCAGATCACGTCCGATTCCAGAGGTTCACCGAGATGATAGGATAGTTGTTTGCAGATCACGTACCGGTCGGATTCGGTAATGGGGTCATTTCGTTCGAAATAAAACCGGACCGGGCATGCGTGAACCCGCACCAGATCCGAGATCGCGACATGTTCCCTCTGTTCTATCAGGATGGTTCCTCCTATAAGCGTGGGGAACCGGGGGGATTATACTTATTGACTCGAAATCTGTCACATTGAATCTGGGTACACTTAAAAAAATCCCTGGCCAACGTATTTCATACCAGTAATACAAATCTGATTATCATGACAGGACAGGAAATATCAGTCAATATCCCCCCCACTCTGGATCCGGTGTACAGCAACATGATCCAGATCGCTTATAAGGATGATGAGTTCACGTTCATGTTCCTCCACCAGCTCCCCCAGGTAAACCAAGCACGGGCAAAGGCGATTGTTTCCATCACACCAGCTCACGCAAAAAACCTGCTTGGGGTGTTGACAAAGACCGTGGCTGACTACGAGGCAAAATTTGGTACCATCTCCGCTCCGAGAGAGACACAGGGTACTGAGAAAGTCACCACGTTGAGCGGGTATTCCTGAAACACATCTTTTATTACAGCACAGGTCGATATTGTGAGGTATTGCGCCGCCGTGGCTTAGCGGCATAGCGGCTGATTCGTAATCAGCAGGTCGAGGGTTCAATTCCCTCCGGCGGCTCTAAATGTTCAAGTGACAATCCATTCAATGTTATTTTTAACCGGTATACTATCCCGATACTTTTGTGTTCCCGTCGTTTCCGATCGACATGAAGGAGATCGACCTGCGGTTATTTGTCAGTTCAAACCCATTTCCGGCGTTATGGTTTCCGGAACAGACCGGCTGATAAATATCTGATTATTATTCGGCAGTTGAATGAGAATAAGGAACCGGGACATCGGAGAGAGCGGTGTTGAAGGAAAGACCAGGATCTCAAATGACTCATAGGGTTCAAGGATATCGTTCTGATTAGCGTATTCAAAAGGTAAAATGCCTGTTTTCTTTGAGATTGTCCAGCCGGGTTTTACCATCGGGCGACTTGAGGATTGTAAAAGAGTTTCCGACATGGATGGGCTGACAAAAGTCATTGTTGTCTGATCGAGATCGATGCTCATATCACTCCTGAATAACGCATGGTAAGAATTAAGTGTCATCCTGAACGTTAGTACACCCATCTTCTGTGAATCAGGGATAGGATTACTGATTTCAGTATCACCTATTTTGTCGAAATCTGCTGCATACCCGGTCACATATTCGATATTCACTGAATTATCCGGGAGTCTGAGGGATTGGGCTAAAGCCAAGCTCCCATCATAGAACACCCCGATAATAGGGGCCCAATAGAATAACAATATGACCATGAGGGCAATAATGAGAGCCGTGATCACTCCTCTCATCGACCCATCGCCGGTAAAAATCCCACTATCATTATCTTTTTATTTTCTGGTCGGAAAGATAAAAAAGTTCCTTAAAGTTCCTTAGTTGAGCGGATAATAACCCCGATTCGTTATCTCATTTAATGCGGGGATAATAACCTGATCTTTATAGTTATTATATCATTCAGGACCATTTCTTACCTACTGAATGAAAAATTTTTCACGGCATAAAGAATTGACAGAAATTTTAAAAATTGCGCTCATCCTGCTAACGGGAGTGCTGGTAATACCACTCGTTATCAGTTTTTTCCATAATATAACCCTGACAAATATTCTCGGACTAATCACCTCAATCCTCATTCTCCAGCCTTTTGCGGTTGTTGTCGGGCTCGGGCTGGGCATAAATCCCATTCCCATGATGCTTATCATGTGCTCAATCGGACTTTCAGTCATTTTTGCGTTGTTTGGAACCTGCGACATGTTTGCGAACCGGTCAAAATGGCTTAACCAACACCTTGAAAAAATTGAAGCGATCACCCAAAAATCCGAACTGTTCAAAAAATATGGAATCATTACCCTCATCCCTTTCATCTGGGTTCCCGGAGTCGGGCTCTATGGATGCGTGCTGATTGCATGGCTGTTCAGATGGCGGGGAGCGCTGGCAGTCACAGTTATATTCGCAGGATGGATTCTTGCGACACTGATTGTCCTTCTGACATCAATCGGAATTTTGGCAGTTATTCAATAAACAGGAGATATTCAGGAAGAATATATCTGACCGCAAGGGAATTTTCCCGAAGCCATTTTTTCTGTGAGGTGACTCAATCTTTACTCAATCTTTTGCTTTTTTTAAAATGATCCAGTTCTTCTCGCCAGTTTTTTTGAACCGGAGGAGAACGTACTTTCCTGAAAAGGTCGTCCCGTGAAGGATGACTTCAATCCGGTCTCCGCTCCAGATCAATGGTTCATAGGATCCGGTATCGCGAACTTTTACGTCACCGGCACCATACTCGCCATCCGGTATTGTGCCTTCAAAGCCGATATAATCAATCGGGTGATCTTCCACTGCGATTGCAAGTCGTCGTTCACCGGACTTTTCCGGTAATCCCTTTGGCACAGCCCAGCTTTTCAGCACTCCTTCATGTTCAAAGCGGAGATCGAAGTGAGGGTGTTTTGAGAAATGTTCGTGGAGGACAAAGCGGGGGTTCTGGTTACCGGTCATGATCTCATTTTCTTCCTGCTGTCAGAGATAAGCTTTTTTAGTTCCCGGGCTGCGGCCGTGATGTCCGGACTCCCCACCACAACAGATATTACCGCAATACCATCCACTCCTGCCGCTATGACCTTGCGCACATTATCCTGGTTAATCCCTCCAATTGCAATGACCGGTACAGATACATTCCGCCGGATTTCCCGTAATACATCAAGACCACGACCGGGTCCTGCATTGTTCTTTGAGGCAGTGGAAAAAACCGGGCTGATGGCGAGGTAGTCCGCCCCCTCCTGTTCTGCTCTTACTGCCTCCTCAACAGTTCCCACTGAGATACCAATAATAAACCCGGGGGGTGCAATCTGCCGGGCCACACCTGGACGGATGTCATCCTGACCGAGATGAACCCCATCTGCACCGCATGCAAGCGCCACGTCAAGGCGATCATTGACGATGAACAACGTCCCGGCTTTTCTGGTAATCTCGCGGAGAGTCCGTCCGATCCGATTGAACTCCCGACAACTACACATCTTGTCTCTTAACTGGATCACATCTGCCCCGCCGGCAATTGCCCGCCGTGCTATCTCTGCATGGGGCAGACCACCAGCTATCGCCTCATCGGTAATGACATACAGGTCGTATTTCATGATACAACGATTATCGTATACGTATCCTGGCACCAGATGCAAGATCCTCAGGCATCAATGCAGCCATTTCATCGAACAATGTAGTCTTGAACGAATAGGGACCACGTGCACCCGCAGCGGCTTTCTCACCTGCGATCCCAAATGCTGCAAGCGCTGCTGCCGATGCCATAACGGGGTCGTCGGTTACTGCAGCAAACGCGCCAGTAACGGATGCTGCCATGCAACCGGTACCGGAAATACTGCCCATCATCGGATGACCATTTTCAACCAGAAGGATACGTCTGCCATCGGTCACAATGTCAGTTGCGCCACTTACGACTACCGTCATCCCAGCCCGTTTTGCAAAGTGTTGGGCTATTTTTACTAGATCTCCGGTTACCCCGTAAGAATCCACCCCTCTCACTTGTGCTTCTGCACCGGCAAGAACCCCAATCTCGCCGGCATTGCCCTTGAGAATCGTGACCTTCAGTTCATCGAGTAAACGCAGTGCAGTGTCGGTCCTGAACCGGGTCGCACCTGCACCCACGGGATCAAGAATGACCGGTATTTTTCGATCGTTTGCCATGCCTCCCGCCAGTATCATAGATTCAATTTGTCCTCTGTTGAGCGTCCCGATATTGAGGACAAGGGCACCGGCGAATGTGACCATCTCACACACCTCCTCATGAGCATCCGCCATGACTGGCGAAGCACCTGCAGAGATCGTGATATTAGCACAGTCATTGACCGTAACATAATTGGTGATATGATGGACAAGTGGACGCTTCTCCCGCAAGCGGGTGAACAGGTCAGAGAATTGTTTACTTTTCATCGCGGTTCTCCAGTCATTATAATCCTCGTTTTTTGGACAGGGACGTTACAGAATAGAATTAGAGGGAAGGAATATTAAAACGTGGCAGAGTTGGATAAAAAAATCCGTTGAAAAAATATATTATTCTGGTGCGATACCTTGAGCTGTCATCTGGTGAGTTCTTCCAGCGTTGCTATGAGCATATCAATTTCATGTCCGGTATTATACAGCGCGAGGCTCGCCGGCACCGTTCCTTCAGATAATCCAAGCTGTTCCATGAGCGGCTGGCAGCAGTGGTGACCTGACCTCACCATAATGTCGGCGCTCTCATCGAGCTGCTGCGCGACTTCGTGCGGGTGGATCCCGTCAATGGTAAACGAGACTACACCGATCCGGGACTCCCTGCGTCTAGGAGCATACACACGCACCCGGTCGATCTTTTTGAGCCCTTCAATCAACCGGGTG
>JAPKXT010000144.1 GCA_026394695.1 Methanoregula sp. | reverse complement strand
ATCACAAGCCCGGCGACCATTGCGATCGCCATAACCAGGAATGGGTACCAGGCGCGGGCATGGTCTCCTCCGGGTGTGCATGTGCTCGCAGGCTCAGGATCTCCTCCATCAATGGCTCCAGATGATCTGAACCGGTGACGCATCAGTAAGATCACGGCAGTAAGCATCAGAAGCGAAACCGGGATCATCATAAGATCGAACGTAACCGGGGAGATCGCAGCATCAGGAATTGCAGAGAACAAGGTGATAATCACCGGTGATGGGTAGATCAATGCAAAAGAGATCAGGCTCCCGAGTGCCGCAGTATAGAGCAGTCCCTTACGGCTCGGTGTTCCGCTCTCCCCCCCAAAACAGGAGATGACCGGTGTCAGGATCACAAATGCAGTGATACAGCACATCAGCGGGATCGCCAGCAGGTACCCGGCAACACCTGAAAGTGCGAAAGGCCTGTGTGCTACAGAACGCAGGTCAGATACAATCTGTTCCACCTGGTGCTGCTCCTGTAGTACCTTTGCCATCACCGCACCGGCAAGCACCACCACTCCGAGAATCGCAAAGATCCTGCCCATGCCAAGGATACTTTCATGGATAGTCGATTCGAGTGTCATGCCCGATACGATGCCAAAGAAGAGTGCCCCTCCGATGAGTGTTAAAAACGGCGGTGACTTGTATCGTATCGCAACCGCGGTTATCAGGATAACCGTAACAAGAAAGATGAGCAGGGTGTACATGTGCTTCTGTGAATATTTCTCAAGAGAGGATATGTACTTTTATCCAGACCACTGGCAGGCAAAAAAGGTGATGCTTATTCCAGCACCGCGAGAAGGTTTTCCCTTTCTATCATTTTCATGATCATGGGGGCATGGGTGGGGGGTAGCAACGGCTCTTGCCGGGCTGCTGTCTTTGCGAGCCTGCGCATCTGTTTTTTTGAGAGCAGGAATGCCCGTGCCTCCTCACGTTCAGTGATACTTACATTACCAGTACTGTGGAGTGGTCTTGACGCAATATTGAATGCCGCGTTTACGTCCGCGTGAGCCACGTAACCGCAGTGCGGGCATTCAAACCGCTTACGGGTGCGCCTGCCAAATTCTCCGCACCTGCTGCACCGCTTGGAAGTATATGCCGGGTTCACATACATGACAGGTATTCCCCGGTTGTGCGCTCGTCTCTCTACCATTTTCTGGAGGGTGAAAAACGACCCGTTCTCAAATGAGAACTCAAAGGGATGCAATGGTGATTCACGCTGCGAATATCGGGTGGAAAAGAGCTTTTCGAATTTGATGCCCGTATTGAGTGATTCAGCAAAGGATACAATCTGCCGGGAGATAGTGGCAAGAGCGGCTTTGAATGATTTCCGTTCTTTTGTCTTGTATTTTTTTATTTTCCAGAGTTTGCCTTCTTTCCAGAGTTTTGTGCAGTTATTGATTGAATGACTGTGAACATGGTGAATGCTTTTTCCCAGTTTGACAATTTTTCCGCTGCCAGGGTCTGCGGCAACCGCCACATGGCCCGTCGTATTGAGGTCGACTCCAATCCAGCGGATTTCATTGAGAATGGCTAACTGAACTTCAATCACCTCTCTGCCGGGAAGTCCTGCTGCGATACGATAAGAAAACTCCTCATGAACATCTTTTTTTTAAAATTCCTCCTCTTATTAATGATAATAATCGCCGGATAAGGAATATATCTTTCGGTCTCTCCCCCAGAGGGGGAGGCAGCATGCGGGGTGTATCCCCTTGACCCCCTTTTTGCAATCTGGTTAACCTTGTGAGAGGTAATCGCAATGTGGGGGGATGCCCAAGCGGCGGGGGCAGAGATGAAACCAAAAGCCCCCAAGAGCGTTATGATTTAATATTTCTGAGCATTTCTACAGAGCCAAATTTTCCCTGCTCTCAACATGTTAACCTAAACTATAACGATATATGCGATCAACGACAGCAGGAATGCCAGAAGGAGCATTGCAAGCGAGAGCGGTGCAACAAACACCAGCATTGCGTTTACTGTACTGGCAAGCTGGGAGATACGGTTGGAGCCAAAGACGACGATATGCTCGCAGTGCGCTGTACTCCCCGCAACTTCTGATGCCGCAAGATTCCCAATTGCCGCTTGGAGAGCCTGCATCACAAACGGCAGGAATTCAGAAACCGGCACATGCATCCCCACCGGATTTTTGCCGGTGATCGTATTCACGACATGCGTGTCAGTGGTCATCACTTCGGCATAATCAACAACAGTAAGGATCTGTTCAAGCAGCACCTCACGCAGTCCCTGAACCATATTATTGCCATCGATAAGAACATAGGCGGTGCGTTGCCCATCAACCTCGACTACGAGAACCTGCACTCCCAGGTCCCCGAAACCCTGCTCCCTGCCGAACGGTAACGTAAGGTGGGTTACCCCAATCCTGAACGGATATAACGGGGTTGTACGGCATTTTTCCATGGCTTCCAGCGATCCATTTTGGTACTCGGTTGCCGTCAGTGTCGCAAGGAGCACGGGTGAAGAGAGGTCAGTCATACAGTTGTGTGCATCTACGACAGCAACCTGCGGGAACCAGCGATGTCCCTCGGCCATGATAGTCATGCCGACTGAAAAATCAAGATCCTCTGTCCGTTGCGGCGACCGGCTGGTGACCAGAAGGACCGAATCACCGAACCGCTGAAAAAGAACCTGCACAGAACCACAGGTAAGGCGCCCCGATCTTCCCGCCACACCCGAATAGTTAATATTCTGACGTGATTTCTGCAGTGCATCGATCACCTTGTTGATTTCACTTTCTGAAACAAGATTGAAATCATGGGTAGCGCACCCATGGGCGACAAGAGTTTCATCCTCAAAGTTATCGTGCAATACTTTGGGAAGATTACCCCCACCGATCTCACCCATGGGACCTGGGTGCAGGTTAGGGACCGTGAAAATCACCGGCGTTTCGTTTACCCTGCGGAAAAAGAAGCTTACCTGCGGGACAAATATCTCCTCACCAATCTCCCGGAAGAAGTCCTCCATGCCTTTGGAACCGTCTGTCATATGCGCGATGAACGCATTGATGAATGCCAGCCCTCGTATTTTGAATGCACGCTGGAGCGGACGTTCAATCATCCAGATAAGGATTGCAAATCCGAGCCCGAAGACAACATGCAGAACCAGCGCAAAGAGAGCGAACGAAGGGGAGAAGAGGATCATACCTGCGAGTATGCCCACAGCGCTCTGGGTGAACGCCGGGATGATCATGCGGGGAACCCGGTAATCGGCAATCGCAACAAGCACGAACAGGCGTAGTCCAAATATAAAACCCAGTGAGATTGCGTAAAAGAGGGGGATGAGGGTAATGGATGACGCAAGTGCGATAAATGTGATGATAACGCCAAAGACCGTGCAGGAGAGTGCGAGGAGTGCTGACCGGTTCCAGGTCATCGTTTTCCCGTTATACTCGATGATCGGTTTTGTCAGGACAAGTGCGGCTATTGCCGGAATAGTGAATGCAAGAGTACCCGAAAATGGCAGGGTAGAAAATGGCAGGATCACCCAGGCCCGGACCCCTGCACCATCGATCAGAAATCCCAGGATAATGATAAGAAAAAGTGAGCGTTTCCATGAAGGGGCAGTGAAAATAAACCGGGTGAGCTGACCGAGTCTGACATCACTGTCCTGAGCCATCAGGCAACCCCCCTAAGGATCAGCTCGCTCCGGTCATGAGTCGACCAGACCACGCTGGTACTGAATGTGATGGGGCGGGCGGTGACAATATATTCTACATCCCTATCACGGTCGATTACCTTCCGGATGGAGAGGATTGAGTCCTTTCCTCCGGAGGTGAGCGCTTCCCGGCTCATGATAAATCATTCCTGGTACCTGGTGTTTCAAGTGCGCCGAAGTGCTGCTGGTAACGGACCCGCATCGCGCTCCAGTCCGGAAGATGTGTCTGGCACCCGACATGTTCGACGACAAACGATGCGGTGACCGTTCCGATCCTGCAACAGGTAATCGGTGAATATCCCCGAACATATGCGGAAAGGAACCCGGCACGGTACGAGTCGCCAGCCCCGGTTGGATCTGCAAGGGTGACCGGGACGACCGGTATGAAGTGCCCGGTACCGTTTGTATACAACGTACTCCCGTCACCGCTCATCGTAAATATCGCCGTGCCTACCTGTTTGACGATCGTATCTTTCCTCACACCCAGCGTTGTGCACATCTGCTGGATCTCGTGCTGGTTTGCAAAAAGGATGTCAGTATTGGCAAGGATGGTCCCGAGCTGCTCTTTGGTATACCAGAAAACGTCCTGACCAGGATCAAATGAGGTGAATTCGCTTCTCTCGGCAATCCGGCAATTGAATTCCGGATCTGCAGTTGCCATGTGGACAAACGGGAGATGGGGAGCGTCTGACGTGGAAAATGCTTTTGACGCTCCCCATTCAAAGAATGTCATCTGGTCACCGGCATCATCGGTGAACATGAAAGCGGTGGGTGTGTGGGTATCAGGAACAACAAAAAACTGCTGGTGGATCCCGATCCTTTTCATCCAGCGGTCATATTCACTGCCATCAAAGTCACCCCCGGTACACGAAATAAGGGTAACCTGTTCACCTAAAATGGCAATTCCTGCAGCGATATTTGCCGCACCCCCGCCATAATAGATCTGCCGGTCAGAGATATGTGTCGAGCAATTCTTTGCCGGGAGATGAGGGACCCGGGAGATGTGGTCGATGGCGGTGTGACCGACGATGTGGATCATATTGCCTGCACTTCCAGCAGTTTCAGGGGCACATCCCGCAGTGCCTTGCCGACCACTGATTTTGCAATGCGCTCCGCATGATCAGGGGACTCTGCCCGGAAGACTTTCATCTCCAATATGAGTCCTACAAGAGCAGTGTCTGCAAAGACTACCGCGCTTGAAAGCGTCTCCTCACAGTACGGGCAGGTAATAAAACCTGTCTCAACCTCTACATATTTTGCTGCCGGGTTGAGCCGCTTTCCTGCTTCGCTGATCGCAATCCCGATGGCATCGTCAAGTGATTTAACGTCGCGCAGGATCCACGCCGATTCCAGTGTCACTACATAATCAGGCATCTTCTCACTCCTTACCAGATATCCCGGTGCACGTGCTCTCCTGCATCCATCCGCCCGGTAAGCACAGCCGGAGAGGACCCTCTGCCTACTGCCAGCAGGGCGATGGGTCGGATATGCTGGGGCAGGATCAGGATCTCGCGCACTTCATCATCATCAAAAGCTCCTGTCCAGCAGGAGTGCAGGTTTTTTGCGTGTGCCGCAAGCATCATGTAGGTGCAGGCAATGGTTGCGTCTTCCAATCCATACAGGATCCCGCGTTCTGCATAACGCGACATTGAGCGGATATAGTTTGCGCACACCGCAAAAATTGCACCAGCCTGTTCGACATGTACCTGGCCAAATGCTGCCTCTGCGAGTGCAGCCTTGACCTCCTTATCGGTAACTACTATGACGTCCCATGATTCAAGGTTGCCGGCGCTCGGGGCAGTGCCTGCACAGGACAGGATATACATGATCTCATCCTCGGACAGAGGGTTGCTGGCGTAATTACGGACCGAAGAGCGGCTCTTAAGAAAATCCAGAAAATCAGAGGAGTCCATTTTTTGCAAGTACCTGCCATGCTTCCTGTGCAGGGGTTGTGGATGCACTGATCGCGACAGCGATCTTTTCGGATGCCTGTTCGGTCTGGTTGCTTTCCGTGAGCGAGATCGCTTCATTGAGAGCGTTGATCGCTTTTATGAATTCAGATTGTCCGGTGCTTTTTGCAGCAAACTGAAGTTCGTTTCTTACCGACTCCATAAGCATAAGGAGCATTCTCCGCCCTCCTGAACGTTCATTTTCTGAAAATCCTGTTAATGCAATGCATAACTGCGAGGATATGATAAGTTCGGACTTTGCACGTTCTCCGAACTGGTAACTATTCACTGCGGCTGGAAGATCCATACTAACCATAGATGTTATCAATAAAAGATAATTAGCATTGGGAGAAGAAAAGTGCCAATCTACCCCAATGTGTATAATCTGCAATAAAAAACAGGGGTGTTGGGTAAACCCCCTATACTCTCACGGGCACGGTGGTAACCCGTTTTTTAGTTACCGTGTGGCTTTTGCCTTGGCGCCGAGTGCTGAAACCTTTGCCCTGCGCATGCGCCTGCGGATGAGCGGGCTTGCTGTAGACTCGTTTAAGCCGGATCCACCGGAACGGTCGCCACCGCGTCTTCCCCCGCGCTTGCCACCGCGTGCCCCGCCGCGTCCCCGTGCCTCTTCATCCATTGCGTTAACTTTCTTGATGTTTACGCCGGCTTTAAACCGCTGGTTCGGGCCTGGTGTTTTAAGATCGCCTTCACTTTTTGGAACGAGCCGGATCTGACCCTTGACGCCTTTTACCTGTGCCCAGATGGTAGTGCCTGTTTTACCCATAATTAAACTCCTTATCTAATTCTGCTGCCCCACTCATAAA
>JAPKXT010000048.1 GCA_026394695.1 Methanoregula sp. | reverse complement strand
TGCATCCGTTATTGCACTGCCACGAACCGCACAAATATTTCCTCTTACTGGCCGGATGAGCAAAATGAGGTTTGATATTGCATTTTTTGTAACCAGATTTTGCAACAAGAGGTATGATGTATATACTCACCCGCTCTATGGTGACGTGCTCTGGTATGGGTAAAAAAATTTGTATAGGTCATGTTAATTTCACAAAATAATTTCACAAAAAAATCATACCGGGGAAAGGAGTTGAAAACAAAAATGACAGATGATCTAAAAGTAAAGGCCAGCAAAGCCGTTGATGACGCACGCGTGAATGCACATGCCGCATATGATGATGCAAGTGTCAAAGTTCATAACGCCCTCAAGGATGCAGGAAACAAAGCACACAAAGCATCAGATGATATAAAAATCAGTGCCCACAAAGCCGTTTCTGATGCCAAAATCGCGACACACGAAGCCGAATCAAAATTGAAGAAGAAGATATAATCGTGCGAGGTGAAGAATATGGATTTAATTTGGCTCGCTGTAGTATTCCTTATATTGGCGTTAGTATTCTACATATTTGGTTCACGGGGGATCGCCGGGTTCACTATGGAAATAGCGAAGATTCTGGTGGTTATCTTCGTTATAGTTGCGGTCATCACCTTCCTATTTGGCCGCTTATGAATACTTTTTTTTCGCGGATTTCATCTTCGCAAGTCCGCCATATGTTCAAAGTCCCGCAATAGTTTTACTACGACAATCGAATGATAATGGCTGTCGTTTTCGTCAGTGATTATCAGCCGGGCAAACCAGCTGGTCCGGGGACTCAGAAATATTGAAACGTTCGCTTTTGAGCATATTGAGGTGGGGAACAACGCGGTCGGGATCATCGAGTTGGTCATTGGCGGGATCAGTGCGTTCCGCCATCAGGCAACCCTGCACCCCCGGGATATATCCTTTCCCCTATGAGCATTCACCTCGAAAGCAACAAAAGACTATTGAACACAAAAAACCACATGAAACTATTGGCTGCATACAATAGTTCACCATGCTTGTAGCGTACCACGTGCACACCACAATACAACTTGTGAACTATCAACCTGCTTACGAACCCGGCATTCAGTTAAATATCCAGTTCCTTACGTTTTGTTTTTCCATCTGAAACACTTGCCTCCTCTACCTTTTTCCCCACCCCAATCCAATCATAATCACCCATGTCGCCCGATCCCGACCAAACCCCCATAGATCCAGAGGACAGGGACTATCTCTCGTACACCTGGTCCTCCCTCCCGTGGTCCCCGTGGTTCCCGTTCACCGCAACAAAAGAAGAATTCCGGCAAATCCCCCATGAGCCCGGCCTCTACCGGATACGACCGGCAGGCAAAGACTTCCTCATGTACATCGGCGAAACGAGAAGAACCGTACACGAACGACTGAACGAACTCCGCCACACCCTCAAGCGGACCGACCTGATGCCATGGCACGATCCAATTGGTGAAGCCCCCCCGCTCTGGGCCTGGCAGGATGCAGAAGGATTCTCGTACGAGTGCTCTGCCGCTCCGCTGGATGCTTCACAAAGCGGAAGACGGGGGATGGAGAGTTTCCTCCTCTACCGGTACCGGCAGGAACGCGGTGCATCAACACTCTGCAACTTCGGGCGGTTCCACCCGCGGTACCGGAAGTCCACGAACCGGAAAGAGACCAAACGGGGCGGGAAACTCGCAGAGAACCACCTCGATAACCCGGCGGGTGGACCAAGCATCCCGCCGTTACCGGTCACCGGGACACCCGGGGAGCGGGACTGGATGGGACTCCCATGGAGTGGGATCAGACCACTCGACGGGGAAACGATCAGGACCGTGCCACCCGGTGCGGGATTATATCTCCTGTTCGAAAGGGACAGCCGGGACCTCGTCTCCATCGGCCAGTCGGCAGATTGTGCGAAACGTCTCAGGTCTCACGCGATAAAATTCCTGGATGGAAAAGACCTGTTATTTTCCTCAACCATCGAAGAAAAACCACTGCTCCCCCATAACCTCAAAGAACTCGAAAATGACCTGATCGGGAATTATTTCGAAGCGTACCGGAAAGTGCCGAAGTATCAGTTTGGGAATATGCAATAAACTTCTTCCCTCCATCATGGGGACTTAACAATCACTGTTGTTCAGAGGACCGGCAACAATAGCATCATGATCTGCGGATGCATCATCCGGTGTAATCCAGGTTCACCTCGATCCGCCTGAAGTGTACGGGATAATAGAGGTAGCCTTTTTCCCGGAGCGGGTCTGCAAGGATAAGGACTGATCCGTTCCGTTCGGCAGTCACGATATACGAAAAAAAGAAGAAACGGCGGACGTTAGGAAATTGTGCAGCAGCCGCAAGTTCACGTGCGTCAGTATTCCTGAACTTTTCAAACTCAGCCTCGTCAGAGTATCCGGAGAACAGGGTGTAATTACGGACCTTGTATGAGGTTTCATCCTCCCGTATCACCAGCCAGCGAAACGGGTTGATGGACGGGATCTTCCTGCCGGGCAGTATTACACCCGCGACCAGGAACATGCCGGCGCGTACCGCGATATAGACAATGACCACACTGCCATAGATGACGATTGCTGAAGAGAACGGCAGGAGCGGGAGCGTCACCACCATGACAAGCCCGAGCGCCGCGACGGCAAGGAGCAGGCTGGGGCCGGGCAGGATTCCCAGCGTGTATTTCCGGTCGGAGAACGGGGCAAAGACAGGAATGCCCGGGCAGGCAGAAACATCGATTGCTATGTGCAGAAGGGCACCGGCAAGGACTGCAGCAAAACCGTACACCCCAGCTGCAGCAACACTGCCAGTAGGGATGATGCCGGCAGCCGCGAGCAGAACGACCGTGCCGTATGCAAGCAGGGATAAGACGAACACTCCCGCGATACTGTGCGCAATCCCGCCGTGGGTGAACAGGTAGAGGGATGGATTCCTGTCAGAAATTTTCGGAAAGACGATATCTGCATCCGGGATCACTGCACCGAAGACTGCAAACGGGATAAGGGGCATAAGCCCGGGTGCAGAGAACAGAATAGAGGCGATCAGGGCATGGGAGAGTGCATCCACACAGAAATGTTGCGGGGGGCAAGGTAAAAAGGGTTATCAGGATCTGCCTGCAGGAACCCCAATCCATTCCTGTGCAACTGTGTCATCCCTGCTTTGGCACCGGTCCGTTAATGGGTCCGTTGCAGGTACAGGCCGACTCCCATCGGGATGAGGAATGTCACGGCATAGTACACGAACACATCGGGGCCGTAATAGGTGGCCTGGAACAACAGGACGATAAACAGGTAGTCGAGCACGACTGCGATCAGCACCCATGCAACCCCGACACCCACGTAGTACTGCACGGGGAGGTGCTCCCGCTTCCCGAACCACCACCACGCGATCGCGAGAGAGACCGGGGTGATGATGACAAGGAGGATCCAGCCCATGATCCCCGCAAACGGCGAGAAGAACAGCACCAGCGATGCGAGATACCCGATCAGCCAGAGGACCGTACCAAGACCTGCAGTATCCTTAACCCACTGCTTCATACCGGGTATGTATACCGTTTCGGATTCTTGTGCTTTGCGCCGGGCCACGGAAGGTTGCACAGGCAACGAGCGGGACCGCACCGGCGACACGCCAGCGGATACGCTCCGCCATACCGGTTGGGGAATGCCAGGTTGTTCTCCCGGACATTCCGGGGCAAAATTGTCATTCTTTTCTGAATTTAATAAAAATACGTAGTTATATCTCCAGAAAAATCCAATAGGAACAATAAATGGGGGAGAGGAATCGGTTATGGGGCACATTCGGATGGATTCCACAAAGCGGTATAATTGTGCTCATCTCATCTGTACATATTTGCTCCGGAATAACATTACCCGTGCAGACATAACAGCACGGGAGATCGCACAATTTCATAACCTGTCAAGGAAATCTTCCCAATCAATCAGTGCATTGCTGAATTTTGTCTACAGTAATCGTATCCGTGAGACCCGTTTTGGATTTTACATCATGGGAACACTTGCCTTTAAAAAAAGTGATTATCCTCACCACTACAATATTCAACTGATTGATGGTGCCCGGGGTTTACTCTAACCGGCTTCATCACCGTGAACCTGAACGGATAGTGTTCCGTATCGCGTACACCAATCCCAATAGAGAATCGCGGTACACTCCGACCAGTTTCCGTGCAAACACGCCAAGGTCCGGGATGATCCGGACCAGTCCCCACACCAGGGCGAGCAGGAAGAGGACCGCCAGCCCTTCGGCGATCACATTATGGGCCCAGAAGAAATTCGCATCGCCGGTACCCGTGGGGTCCGGAAACGATGCAAACCATGTATCGGAGACCGCGATAAAGACCGTCACGACCCTCAGCAGGTTGAGGATGAAGATGGACGGGACCACGAGCAGGAACGCCAGCACTGCCTGCCGCCCGGTGAGGTTTTTTTCCCCAAACACAATACCAAGCATCAGGGCAATCGCGATAATCCCCGTGCACCCGAGGATAATCTGGTTGTAAAACGCCTTCTCCGCGATGATATCCCACGCCGCCATATGGGGAGCATGGCCAAGAGCCGTGATGAGCCCGAATGCCAGCGTAACCACAAGAGAGATCAACGCGTCACGGAGGAACGGGAGAAGAGTAAACGGGACGTAGATGATCGTGGCAATGGCAGCAGCCCGCGAGAGCTGGAGCACAACCGGATCTGCACGGTGAAGACGTTCTGCCGTGATGGCAAGGAAGGGTAAGGATAGGAATGCCAGCACCGGGTACAGGAAATTAGCCTCTTTGAAAAAAGCCGGCAGTTCCGACCAGAGGTTGAGCACGATGCAGGCCCAGCCGGCAAGTGCTGCATACTTCTGCTGCCGTGCAACAAGAAACACAGCAAACGAGAAGAATGCACACAGGACAAGGAGATCGCTCATGATGGTACCCTGTCTTATACCATGAGAGTGAGGAACAGCAGGGAATACAATACGATAGAGAGCACCGGGACGATACGGATCGACCAGCGGTACACCTGGTCAACCCGTGCCGTATCCTTACCTTCCGTGAACTTTATGATCAGGATACCGGATACCAGCACCATGACCAGCGTCGCATAGGTGATGATCATGAAGAAATCCAGGAAGGTCGCATAGGCAACGAGCGGGATCGCATCGGCGATACGCCAGTGGATGAGCACCGCGGCAAGGAACATCGAGGCGTTTAAGCCCAGCCTGGATGTGACCTTCATCACCAGTGATGAAAGGGAGACGATGATGATGAGCATGATCGGCAGGAAAAATTTCAGGACCGTTGACGCACGGTCTCTCCCGATGCCGTAGTTAAAGACCGCCCGGGAATACGGGTTCTCATCCATCGCGTAGGACTTGTTCGTGACAGCAGAGCTGGTGCCGGTAAACCCCCATCCCGGGAGGTCTGCTTCAGGGTCGAGACCGCTCTCTGCCGGGTCGATCACGAGAACCATTCCCTGCTCGTTTTTGAATTTTGGCTCGATCCTGATGGGGAGCGTGTGCCGGTCAAAGGGGTAACGGCGGAGGTCAGGATCAACCGTCAGGGCCGCAATAATCCGGTACTCCTTTTCATGAGGCGTATCGATGATGGTGTCTACGGACGTTATCTGCCCGTTCATGATCTCGAAATCGTTAATCGATACGGGGGTATCGGACTTGAGGTTTACATAAAAATTTGCTTCTACCCTCCCCTCCTCTACACTGAACCGGTTGAAATTTACTACATAGACCCCGATATGCACCACGGCAGGTTCATGGAGGGCAGAACTGTTCAGGGAGTCTTCAGCAGATACCGGGACAGCAACCAGGGAGACAGCAAGGGCAATGAGCAGGAGATACCGGGTAACAACACTACCCGCTCCTTCATGCAGCCGGTCTGTCGCCCGTGCAGGCACTCGCTTCGGGTTCATGTCGCGGGTAATGCTCTTCTCTTCCTGTCAAAAGACTGGGGGATGCTTTGGTATATTCATTGCTGTTTATCGCCCGGGCGCACGCGGGAGCGGATACGACCACCTGACGGGGAGATTATCAGCAGCGTACTGCACGGTGCGGGATTATCGTTCCTGTCCGAACGGGACACCGGAGACCTCATGTTCACCGGCCAGCCAGGGGTGCTCTACGAATCAAAGGAGTCACGGGATGAAATTACCTGATGAAAAAGATCTTGTGTTTCCCATTACCCTGAATAAAAAACCGGTTCTCTCCTATACCCAAAAAAGAGAGGGAACATGACCTGATCGGGAATTATTTTTGGATGTACCGGGATACGAAGTTAAGAATACCCAGGAGTTCTCCGGCCTCTCTCTCACAACCCGCGGTCTCGTTTCGCGTCCCACGGGTTGCAGAAGAAAAACCCGTCACTTCTTCTTTCCCTTTGTGCTGTCATACCCGCACCGGTTGCACGAATAGCTCCCATCGGGCCTGACCTTGATACTGGCAGCCTGGCACTGGTCACATATCGGACGATCACGTTTTACATGCGGGGTTTGTGGTTTCTTGTCCATGGGGATTGATTGCGCTATTCCCTATAAAAGGATGCCTGTGGTACCTGCATGTGCAACCACGTGCCGATGAACAACCAGCCCCGGCTCTCGTCCCGGTTGGAGCCGGTACAGTGTCCTGATGAAAAACGTATTATCAGAACAAGCAGCAACCATACCGGAACGAGTGTGTCCAAAGTTTCATGGACAGGACCGCATCACATGACAATTGCAATACATATCGAAAACTTAACCCGGCGATTTAACGATCTGGTCGCCGTGGACAATATATCATTTGATATCGAACACGGTGAGATTTTAGGCCTGCTTGGACCCAACGGTGCCGGGAAGACAACGACCCTCTCCATGCTCTCCACCATGCTCAAACCAACATCCGGTACAGCAACGGTCAATGGTATCGATATAGAAAAAGATGAAGATGGCGTCAGGAAATCCATTGGCATTGTCTTCCAGGACCAGAGCCTTGATGAAGAACTGACCGCCTGGGAAAACATGGACTTCCACGGGCGGCTCTACCGGATCCCCGCAGAGATACGGAAACAACGGATCACCGAGCTCCTCAACCTTGTTGAGCTGGAAGACCGGAAAAATGATATTGTCAAAACATTTTCAGGAGGGATGAGGAGACGCCTCGAGATCGCACGCGGTCTTCTCCACCATCCTTCGGTCCTCTTCTTAGACGAACCAACGCTGGGTCTTGACCCCCAGACCCGCAATCACCTCTGGCAGTATATTGCCACCCTGGCTCGCGAGAAGGGGATCACCATTATC
>JAPKXT010000194.1 GCA_026394695.1 Methanoregula sp. | reverse complement strand
TGCACAATTGTCCTGATCAACGTGATTCCAAGACTGTTGGAACGGCCGATATCAAAATTATCGGGTAACCCGACTCCATCATCACGGATAGTGATTCTGATCTGGCCGTTCACCTGCAATGCAGAAATCTCAATTGTGCCTGTTTTTCGCCCTTTGAAGGCATGTTTATACGTGTTCGAGAGGATTTCATTTATCACGAGTGCGCAGGGCAGGGCCTGGTCTACCGGGAGAAATACTTCCCCTGGATTAATCGTGCAGCTGATCTCGTGCCCCTTATGAGAAAAAATATTTGATAATGCTGTTACCTGGTCCCGGATCTGGCCGGTAATACTGATTTTTCCGAACTGTTTACTCTCATAGAGCCGGGTATGGATCTGCGCCATGGTCTGGATTTTGAGCATCAGATCGGTCAGTATGCTGTTTGTTGATTCATCAGAAGAACTCATCCGGGTCATATCCAGCAGGCCGGATATCAGCTGAAGATTGTTCTTGACCCGGTGGTGGATCTCGCGAAGCAGGGTCTCTTTCTCGGCAACCAGTTCTTCAAGGGAGTCGCGGTGTTTTTTCAGTTCTTTTTCTATCCTGCCTCGTTCGATAGCATAGCGCAGGGAACGGGCAATTAATGGTCCGTTCATCTGACCTTTGACAAGATAGTCCTGTGCACCCTCTTTGAGTGCATTCAAACCGGTTTCTTCATTGTCAAGCATGGTCAGTACCACAATCGGTACTTCCTCCGCATGATCTCTTACCCGACGGAGCGTGTCCAGTCCCTGGCTGTCAGGAAGCCCAAGGTCAAGAATAATAATATCGATTCCGCTATCTGCAAAGTACGGTTTTGCTGCCGATAACCGGTCTGCGCAAACGATCTCGAAAGACGATCCTTTATGATCAGACAGCAGCTCACGTATCATCTCCACATCAGCCGGATTGTCCTCAATCACAAGAATCTTCATGAGCTGCACCTTATTTTTTTGACGGGAGTGTTACAACCGAGAACCAGAAGTTCTCAAGTGACCTCACAACCTCCACGAATTCCGCAAATTTTACGGGTTTTTTTACATAGCAGTTCGCGTGGAGCCGGTATGATTCAAGGATATCCTTGTCGTCCTTTGAGACGGTCATGATGACGACAGGGATATATTTCAGCTCATCATCCGATTTGATCTCTGCAAGGACTTCACGCCCGTCTTTTCTGGGCATATTAAGGTCGAGCAGGATGATATCCGGTGTCGGAACCGAGGCATATTGCCCCTTCTTGAGGAGAAACTCCATTGCTTCCACGCCATCATTCACTATACTTAAGTTGTTGCAGAGTTTGTTGTCTAAAAACGCCTCTTGGGTAAGAGCGACATCAGCAGGATTGTCGTCGACCAGCAGGATTTCGACCGGTCGTGACCATTTTAATATCTTTTCATTCTCAATCATGGTTCGTCTCCTTCTTTCTTTTTGGAATAGTGAAATAAAAAGTTGATCCTGAACCAGGAACAGACTCGATCCAGATAGTACCGCCGTGTTGTTCTGCAATTCTCTTACAGATTGCAAGACCAATCCCGGTTCCGGGGTATTCGTCTCGCGTGTGCAGGCGTTGGAAAATCTTAAAAATTCGATCAGCATACTGTTGATCGATACCAATCCCGTTGTCAGAAACGGAAAAGATCCAGTTATTCACATCCTGCTTTGCTGATATGTGAACATTCGGGACAACGCCGGGTTTGTTGAATTTGATTGCATTGCTGATCAGGTTCTGGAACATCTTGGTGATCTGTTCCCGATCTGCATAAATTGAAGGAAGTAGATCTTTTGTAATGACCGCATTGTGTTCTTTGGTGGCAACCTGAAGATCACTGATCGCCAGATCAAACGATGTATTGCTATCAATCAATACAAATTCATGTACCTGCGTCTGGACACGGGAATAGGTTAAAAGATCCTGGATCATCTGCTGCATCCGCGTGGTTCCTTCGGTAATGAAGTCGATATACGTGTCCGCCTTTTCGTCGATTTTTCCGTGATAGCGTTTTACTAAGAGTTCAGTAAATCCCGATATTGCCCTGAGGGGTTCCTGCAGGTCATGGGAAGCGATATAGGCAAACTGCTGGAGTTCTATGTTGGACCGGGCAAGTTCTGCGGCTTTGACTACGAGATCCTCTTCCAACTTCTTTCGCACAGTAATGTCCCGGATGTTACACTGGATGACCTTCTTATTGTTCACCGTGTAGACGTTACTGAGGAACTCAACAGCTATCCGCTGCCCGTCAGCGGTTTCGATCGGCATATCTTCGTACCGGACGTATTCCTTACGCTGTAATTCTTCGAAGTTTTCTTTGTTGGCAACAATGTCCTTGAACAGCCCGATCTCCCAGAGTTTCTTTCCAAGGAACTGGTCACGCGAGAATCCCAGCATGGTAATTAAAAACGGGTTTACCTCGACAATCTGCCCGGTCTCGGCATCGAGAATGAGAATTCCGTCCTGAGCTGTCTCAAAGAGCCGCCGGTACCGGATCTCAGAAGCAACTTGCGCTTCTTCTGACAGTTTGCGCTCGGTAACGTCCCGGAAACTCCAGACCCTCCCGACTGCACTGTCACCGATCTTCTGGGATTTTGAATAGCGTTCAAAGATTTTCCCGTCATTAAATTCGATCGTGTCAAAGCTTTCGCGTCCCGGGTGGTCCTCTAGCTCTTGAATGCTGGAAAGAAATCCTTCGGGATTTTTGAGTTGCGACAGGACATGATTCACTACCGTTTCGTTTTTTCCTGTTTCCAGCAAAGCCAGAGGGATTTTCCACATGTTCATAAAATTATGGTTATAACTGGTGATCATGCCCTGCTGGTCGACCGCATAGATACCGTCTGCGGTTGATTCAAGAGATGCATTGAGGAGTGACAGGGTTTTTTTAAGCATTGTATCGGATATATTTCGCTGCCGGATCTCCTCATTAAGCGTCACGTTCATTTTTTTATATTCTACAGCCCGCAGCCAGTGCTCGGACTCTATCTTTTTTCGGTCAGTGATATCCTGCCCCTGCGCGATAGTTGAAACAATGGTTTTCCCGTCATGTCCAAAAATAGCGGAAGTGTTCCAGAGCACTGTCCTGATCTCTCCATTCTTGTGGAGAATGGGTATTTCCACACTCTCCCATCGTTCCCCTTCCATGGTCTTTCTGATAAGATCCATAGCCGGAGGCAGATACGTGTCAGGTAAGAGTATATCAAAATTCTGTCCGAGGACTTCTTGTGCATTCCTGCCCGTCAGATTTTCAAATGCCTGGTTGAACAGGGTAATGCGGAATTGCGGGTCCCAGACGATAATGGGGGCGTTGGCATAGGTAATCAGGTTGTCAAGATAATCCTTTGTTTCACGAAGTTTGTCCTCAACCTGTACCTGTTTAGTTATATCATACGCAACTTCTCCGGCACCCACGATATTTCCCTGGGAATCCCGGATGGGGGTGTGAAGCACGTGATAGACTCTGCGGGGATTGTCGGTATCGCCGAATTCTACTATCTGGTTTACATTCTCACCATTCAGAACCTTGCTCCACTCTTTCATGGCCATTTTCTGCTCTTCCGGTATTTCTGCGAACAAATCAACCATGCTGGTGCCTAAGGTGAGGTCCTTACCGGTGAGTCGCCTTATCTCTTCCTTATACGCCTGGTTGAAGAAGGTATAACGGAAGTTCACATCCTGTGCAGCGATAATCACGTCGGTTCCTTTTGTTACAGCCTCCAGTAACTCCTGAGCCCGCAGAAGATTCTCCTCGTTCTGTCGCAACGCATCATCGGCAAGCTTTTGTTCGGTCATATCTACGGTCGCAACCCCGATCCCGGTGATCTGCCCGATATCGTCTCGCTGGGGTTCAAGATACAGATCAAGGTACGATCGTTTTCCATTCATCGTCAGCCAGATCTTTTCACGGACTTCTTTTCCCGTCTCAAAAACCTTACGCTTAAGTTCAATCAGCCGTGCCGCATCGTCCGGTGTGAAGAGATCGATGTCTTTCTTACCTCTGACATCTTCTGGTCGTATGGTGCTCTGGTTGTACGCCCACTGAAAAACCAGATTTTTATCCTGGACGGCTACCGATACCGGTGCATTTTTGAGTGCCAGCCGGAAGCGCTCCTCGCTCGTTCGCAGTTCCTTTTCGACCTTTCTGATATCAGAAATGTCACTGATTGCTATACGGATCAATTGTCCTCCGCTGTTGCCGTGGAGCCGGATACTTTCCAGCCGGGCTGGGAACGTGGCCCCGTTACCTCGTTTGAGCACAAGGGTGGCAGTGAGTTTCTCTTCGGACTGCAGCAGATTCGTAAAATACCGGTCCCAGGTTTCAAGATCTTCAGGAACGATCAATTTCCTGAACCGTGCATTGATCAGTCTGGTCCGTTCAACGCAAAAGAGTCCCGCAGCGGTGAGGTTCGCCCGTGAGATTAGTGCTGTATCTGTCAGCGTGAGATAGCCAAGCGGGGCGAATTCATACAGGTCAAGGTACTGGTCACGGGACTCCGTAAGGGCGAGCTGAGCCCTTATGAGCTCATCAGCCTGCGTCTCAAGCTCGATCTGGTGCACCTGAAGTTCATGGATAAGTTCCTCTGCAGTCTGTCCTTTCATTTCGTGGCTGACCGAAGGGGAACGTGCGAGTTTTTTTTCCGCGGCATCATGCAACGAACTGGTGCTTTGTGAAGCACCCATGGACTTCTCTACCGCGGTATTTTTCTTTTTTGTTACCATCCGTTTCGCTCCAGGTTGCTTGTTCCCATGGTGAGGACCTTTCTGTTACGTCGTTTAATCTCTTCTTTATCGGAATGGCTAAAGAAGGTATACCAGAAGTTCACAGCCGGTAACTCATTAATACGTGCGATATTTTCTGGAAAACATGCTGTGCCAGGGGTGGTGTGTCGAGAGATCCGGGAGGGGGTGCTCTCCTTAGGAAGGTGTAAGCTTTCTTCCTTGTCATCAGGAACAAATATTGAGGATTTTTTAAAAAAACCCGGTTCTTTGCAGATTTTTTGCGATACTGAACTGGCAAATGTGATTACTCTGCGGGTATTCATCCCGGCTATCGGGACCGGGTTTATCTCAGAAAAACCCGCCATATACGATATCCATTCATCAGCACGATTATATTCAGTCACGGTTTCACTCTGTTTTTCCAATAAATTTCATAGTAAACGGATTTTTTAACCCGGAACCAGGTTCTCCACTGTATTATGAGAGATCCCATCTTCTGTATTTTGATATATTCCTGCATTAGCTGATAAATACCTCTTTTTACGTTGATTGCTGCAAAGTATAACTGGATAGCAGAAACTTTTTTTTAAATACTTAAAAAGGATTCTCCCAGTTTACAATTTTTGAAACGTATGACTTGTTGATTATTGCCCATCCGGGTATTTCATTTTTAAAACCGGGTAAAGGATTGTGATCTCCTTGGGTAATAATCTACGGTGTTTTGGCTATCTGGAAAAAACGGCAATGAATTACTATTGAGTTCACCGTTCCGAGAGAAATTATACAATGGGGAAGAACAGGCCGGACAGTGCTGGGATAAAACCATGATACGGCAGATCGAACCGTCCGGTCCCGGAACCGGGAAATTACCTGGGATTTCCCGATCCCTGCACCATCCTGGTATATCACATTATATGCATCGGAAAGTTGCAAAAAATGAAAGATGGGGATATCTTATTATTTTGATAAAAAACATACTGCCGCATGGCACAAAATTTCATGAACACACGATCGTGGTTTCTCATCGCGATCTTTTTTATTGGCATCGCTGCCTCCATTGTACCGGTAGCAGCGGATGACGTTTCGTATATTCAGGTTAATTCGAACCCTTCAGGTGCATGGGCATGCCTCGACCACTGGAATTGTCAGTATACGCCGATCACGTTCGCTACAGACCCGGACAGTTACCATTCCATCAGCGTCTACAAAGATGGCTACCAGATGTCTACCAAGACGGTCTACGCGAACGGCACCGGCGTAACAATAAGTGTAACGATAACCCTTGCCTCGAACCCGCCGCTGACCGGCAGCCTGAATCTCGATTCCAGCCCGACCGATGCAGACATCTGGCTTGACGGGGGGTATTATGGCACAACCCCGCAGGTCATTGGCGGTCTTTCTGAGGGCACCCATTCCCTGACTCTCAGGTATGCAGGTTACTATGATTACACAGAACAATTCACGATAACAGCCGGCCATACCACCATCCGGTCCCCGGCGATGTCTCCTTATACACAGTCGTCCGGCTATGGTGATCTCCGGATACAATCAAACCCTGCGGGAGCAGCGGTCTACGTTAACAATAACTACAAGGGCACTACCATTTCCTCTACTGCGCTCTACGTCACCCAGCTCACGCCGGGATCCTATCTGGTCCGCGTTACCCTGGCGGGTTACCAGACCTATACCCAGACCGCAGTTGTCACGGCAGGGAACGTTTATAATATCCAGGCAAACATGGTGCCTGTTACGCCCGGCCCGACTCCCGACACAAACGGCCTGATCACGGTCAGGTCAAGCCCCTCAGGCGCCAACATTTACCTTGACAATGAATACAGGGGCCTCACCCCCCTTACCCTTGTGGATATTCCGCAGGGGAGCCATACCATCATACTGAAACTGAACGGGTACCAGGACTGGCAGTCATCGGTGAACGTGTCAGCACGCAGCAGCACCGATGTGTCGGGAACGCTCTCCTTCATCCCCCAGCCAACCCCGACGACATTACCCCCCCAGGCAACCCGATCCCCTATCGGGCTGGTCAGTATAATCTCCGCCATCGGTATCTGCTGTGCAGCATTCATACTGCACAGAAAGAGTGAATAAATCAACCTTTTTTTTACAAAAGATATTCCGGGATAACGGTGTTAATCTGGTCAGCTGCCATTGCAATAGCCCTTATGCCTTTTTACAAACAGCTTTCATGCAGAGTAAAACCATCAGTATATGTCATATCCATCACTGTCCGGATTCTCCTCATAATCCTGCTCGTTTTATCGGTGATGGCTTCGATTGCAGCAACGACTTTTTTATTCATGGTTCTCATACTAAAAAACTTTTTTAGGCTCTGTAGAAAACCTGATTTTGTTCATCTTTTCGTTGACATAAAAAATACGAAGGTGACCCCCTTTCTCCCCCAGAGGGGGAGGCAGCCCAAGGGGTGTATCCCCTTAACCCCCTTCTGCAATCTGGTTAACCTTATGAGAGGTAATCGCAATGTGGGGGGATGTCCAAGCGGCGGGGGTGGAGGTGATACCAAAAGCCCAAAAGAGCGTTATGATTCAATATTTCTGAGCATTTCTACAGAGCATAAAAAGGATTCTCCCAATTTACAATTTTTGAAACATATGGTCCGTTGATTATTCCCCGTCATAGTGATGAGATTTATATAGCTTGAGCGGGGATTGTCGATGTGCTGTGCTTCCTGTCATTGCAGCCCTGCTGCCACTTACCCGCCTCGCTATCTCGGACCAGATCCTGCAGTACGGGATATGGCTGTACCTGCTGGTCTTCCTCGTAATCCTGCTCGCGTCAACTGTCGTTGGCGGGCCGATTCCCGACAACACGTTCCTGTTCCTGACCGGGGCGGTGGCCCTGGACACCGGGTTGTCGATGGAATGGCTGTTTGTCATGGCTTTCGTAGGCGGGTTTGCAGGGTACGAGATAAACTATTGGACCGGGAGGCTTTTTGGATTTGCGATGATCCAAAGGAGAGTCCCGGAGGTCTTAAGCGACGGGAATGTCCGGAAGGCCTACGATATGGTAGACCGGTTCGGCCCGGCCGCGCTGATCCTCAGCCGGTTCCTGCCAATCCTGAACCTGCCGTCATTCATTGCAGGAGTGAACGCGATGGAGTACCGCAGGTATGTAGGATTCAATCTCATCAGTTCGGCAGTCTGGTGCGGGATTCTCCTGGTGCTCGGGTATTATATCGGGAGCATCTCCATTATCAGCGGGTATATTGATTATCTCACGGACCTCTACATCATCATCTTGGCAGCCGCACTTATCATCGCACTGATCATGTTTGCCCGCTATTACGTGAAACGAAACGGCGGCTGTTCACCGGAATAAAAAACCCGGCACATTTTTTGTCCTGCCTTCATCCGGATAATTTTTTTAAAAGAACACTCCTGCGATAGGAGGGTATGGCTTTTACCACGATAAAAAGAGGGAGTTGGCGATTCATATCAGGTCGCGGCATCCAGCTCCTGTTTCAGGGCGGACAGAAGGTTCACTGACATGTTCACTTCGAGAGAGGCATGCTGGGTCAGGATCTGCTGCCGTCGCCGCTCTGCATTGGTGAGTTCCCGCAGGTCCCCCAACCTCTGGATCTCGAAGATCAGGTTCCGGTCGCGCTCCGCCGAGAGCAGGTGATTATAGAATGTGAACGTATCCTGTGCGATCTTCCGGTCCATTTTTGAGATGTCCCGTTGGTAGGCGAAGTACAGGCCGTTGTCCGGGTAGAGCGGAGTTGCCTGGACGAAGATAAACTTGTCATCGGGGTTCGCGAGGAATTCCTGATCAGCGGTGATGAGGTATTCCTCGAGCGACTAGACGTCGAGATAGATACCCTCGGCGATATCGCTCCTGTCCTTGTTCATTGACGTGTTCCAGAGAATAAGCGAGTTGGCAAGGTACCCGCTTGCACCGATGAGGACTCCGAGGAGGAGAATCAGGATGTGGGCTTTAGTTGTTTCGTCCATCGCATTCACACGCTCCCCGTTGTTTGCTCTGTTTACCGGCTACCGTCCGTGTTGGTTAAAGTGCCGTCGGGTTCCGGGATGGAATACCGTTCGGCCGGTTGGGTGCAGGACCGGTCACATCCTGTCTCCTCCCCATATAACGGTGACCGGGTCCATGTAAGGAAGATCCCTTCTCATCCGAGTTTCCATACGGCCTTATTCTGATAGTCGAGGTTGATTACCACGTATGTTGTCAGGGGAGAGAACGAAGCTGGAATCTCGTAGATGAGATAGCCATCTGCCTTGTTACTTTCCCCGGGCTGGATATACCCGACGGCCCCACCCCGCCCGATCTGGTAATCATATTGTGTCTGGGTAACTTTGTCAATAATCACATCAGAACTGTGGACGGATGAATAATTGTATGTCTTCCCGTCATTGAACACTACAAACTGTTTAGGCGAAGGAGCATACAGGGCAATGTTACCGGTATTCTGGACACGGACGTACACGAACAGGAAGGTGTTACCTTCCTGAGGCTTCTCCATAGTGTAGCCACGTTGGGTTTCAAAAGGCTGTGATGATGCTGCCTGCTCGCCGGGGCTGTTCCATGAGGGGGACGTCCAGTTGTAGTTGGGTTTTACTTCGTACCTGTATACGGTTGCCTTGCCCTGTTCATTCCCGGTCCCAAAGGTGGCGTACTCATTCAGGGCGAGAGCATTCGGAAATGGTACTGCGGTTGGGGTTGGTGATAGTATCACCACTGCAGTAGTGGGAACAGAAGTCGGTGTCGGGGTTGGCGGGGATGTACTCGTGCATCCCGAAAAGAGGAGTACAAAGAACAGTACTCCAAAAACTGCGATTGTGCAAAAAAATTTCATACAATCCTCCCACTCATATGGGTTGTGCATTTATTTCTGCTGGAAGCAGCTGTTTGAGGAGTATATCCGGTACCTGTCGTGAGGTATGGACAGCCATATCGAAGTATGCCACGTTATCCCGATTACCTTTATATTTAAGGTTTATCTGGAAGTTAGTGTCCACAAGCGTGATTACACCGAGTGTCGTGATAACTGCACGCCGTTCTGATATAACCCGGTCCTCTCCCACTACAAGTTTCTGCCGGTCGCCATCAATATCCGAGATGATCTCATTCTGGTACGAGAGTACGTTGATGTGGGTGTTGCCGATGGTTATTGTCTGACCTTCGGGGAACGTAACTCCATAATTGGTAGTGAAGGGTAACGCGTTACCGGGTGTAACATTCGTAATTGACACGTTCAGTGAGAACCATGCAACAACAACTACGATGATGGCAAGAACAATGAGAGAGATGATGATCTTCACACCAGTTCCCATACCCTTCTGCTTTTCCCGTGCATTTTCCCGTGCACGCTCCTCTTGCTCTCCCTGTTTCCGTCCCTTTTCTGTCGCCAGTTCACGCTCCCGCTGACTGGTCTTTTCCTCCTCCCGCCCCTTTTCCTGAGCCATTGCCCGGCCTTTTTCATCATCCCGCGAAGTTATATCATCCATGTAAAACACTCCTGTTGCTCTGAGATTTTTTTATCATTCTTGTTATGCAGTTTTTCGTTTCCCGGATGACATTTTTTTATGTGATTTAAAAGTCATCGGGAAATTTTACCTGGTTAAGTAACTATACCAGTGTAGGTCGGTATATGGCGGGAATATTATAAAAATTTAATCTGATGTTACAAATTTTGAATCGTGACCATCCAAAGTATCTCTAATAGTTAATTCTCATAGAATGATTTCCAGAAACCGCCCGGGCAGATCCCTACCCCTCCTGCGACCGGTCTCGAAGGGTTCTGCTTCCCTGGATCCGGAATAGATGATGAACCGGAGAAGATCCCGGAATCTTTTAAGGACCGTGGCCTTGCAGAGAAAATTATCCACGAACTGAAAAAAGGAGCTGAATTGTAACCCATCCCGTGCTGGTCGAAACATGCGGTTATTGGTTTTGTTTTGATTGTTTTCCTCACAAAAATCCTTGTTAGTTTGACACAATTTTTCTCGTAAAAATCCTGTCGTGAAAAATTAAAAAAGTCCTCAAAAACTATCTCACTTATTTGACCCGGACGACCGTTATTGAGATGTAGGGATTGTAGTGTCAGGATTAATTCCAGCATAGTGCCGGTATTGCACCCGTTTTTTTGTGGTTTGGGCTTTGTTGAAATCCTCTTTTTCCTGTAATTCGCTTATTCTCTGCGGCAGCTAGGAGGGTGACCCCCTCTCTCCCCCAGAGAGGGAGGCACCCCAAGGGGAGCATCCCCTTGACCCCTCTTTTTTCGGCGTATTATTTTCAACCTTATCAGGGACTATCGCAATATTTGGGGATGCCCGAGCAGCGGGGGCGGAAGCATGATGGGCTGGAGCCCCAAAGAGCGACTGCTTATTTCTCTCCAGGATTTCAACAGAGCCGTGGTTTAATCAAAAAACAGAGGTATCTGGAACTGCATGACGGTCGGTAAACTCAAAGTTGCGAATCAGGTTTCTGACAGAATTCAGCATCAACCAGGTAAACGTGGTTATGTCAGGATTCCCTGAACGATGCTATCTGATAAAAAATATGGGCTCCTCTTAAAAAAAAGGATTATTTTCGTTTTGCCGCTGTGATCACCAATAGCCCGATTACTGATGCAACTACGGTAACGAATGGGGATAATGGTGACTTTGTTGCAGTCGGAAGCGGGGTTGGGACACTCGTTGTTATAACGGTTGGAATCTGTGTCATGGGGA
>JAPKXT010000010.1 GCA_026394695.1 Methanoregula sp. | reverse complement strand
TTAACAAAAATTTTCGTGAAAAAATTTTAAAAATCTCATAAAAAGGAAACAATAGCGAGGGATGGATTTGAACCATCGATCTACGGGTTATGAGCCCGTCGGGATATCCTGACTACCCTACCTCGCTCCTACAATCAGGTTTATAATATAGTCGGCGTGCGCTGATATAGTTTACTCAGTTTTTCCTAGTGCCGGCTGCTCGTTAGTGAGATTTAATTACTCTTTTACCTACAGAGAATTATGGATGATGAGATCAGCCGGATACGGGAGAAACGGATACAGGAGCTGAAAGAAAAAATGAAGTATACAGGAAAGGTGGATGTGACGCATGTCGATGAAACGCATTTTCAGGAATTCATCAAGACACACCCATTTGTAGTCCTGGATTTCTGGGCAGAATGGTGCGCTCCGTGCCGCAGGGTGGGGCTCGTGATTGAAGAACTGTCAAAGGAATTTTCCGGGAAAGTAACGTTCGGCAAGTGTAACACCGAGGATAACCGGCTCCTCTCAATGCAGTTCAACATTACAGCAATACCTTCCATCATGCTCTTTTCTCACGGCCAGCTGGTGGACCGGATTATCGGGGCCTATCCAAAAGAAGCAATACGGGAAAAAATCGTTAAGAAGTTTAACCTGAAATAATCTTAAAAAAAAAACGAAATTATTTCTTATACTCAATAATTGTTATGCTTCCTATCCGCGGGCATTCAGTTTTGCTGCCATAATAAAATCATTTAATGTCAGACCGCCCGCTGGATAGGTATAATATGAGATCTCGACGAATCTTGATTCTTTCATGCAGATATCCGGAATATGTCCCTCCTGTGTTGAGAGAGCCATTACCTCGTTAAAAAAATTAACGCACTGACTGCAGTCATCGAGCTCAAATGTCCGCGTCAGGTGACCGTTGTCGATTGACCATCCGGACACTTCACCGAGAAGCACAAACGTCTCCTTTCTTATTAATGGGGGAGATCCCGCACGGTAGGTGGTGCATATTTTCTGCGCAAGATCCATAGATATTTCTCGTTTCTCTGGACAAAAAATGTTTCTCCTAATCAGGAGGAAAAAATACCTCCTGCAGGTTATGGTGAAGATTATGCAACCACTGCTGTTGCCTGCTGCTTGCCGGACTGCCACTGCATAAAGATCATGACGACCATCGATATAGGAAGGGCAATGACGATCGGGTCTACTGCTGTACACGACGATCCGAGAAGTGTGACCTTCCCAAAGAATGCCTGGCCGATCTCTCGGGCCTTCTTACCGAACATGACAAATGTAACGAGGATGCCCAAGCCGATATTCAGGACAGTCAGCCAGATGAGCCCCATCCCCATGTTTGCCGCCATACCATCGAACCCGATGATGGCGGAAGTGGAAATGAACGTGGCGCCGTACGAAAGTGCAATGATCACCGGAGGGCTGTCGCGACCGGCAACAAGGTAATCCTCAGTGTTCTTCGTCTTTTATGTACCCAATATAGCCTATATTGTGGGTTGCTGTAAGGTAGATCAGGACAAGCGCAGCCATCGTGATCGGGTTAACTGCCATCTTTGCTGTCTCCCTTGTTCCAGTTCAAAATGCCATACACAATGCAAACCAAGGCTAATCCGATGGCCAGACCATAACCAATCAATATCTGCGGGTCAGGGATTCCAAGAAGCATACAAAAACCTCTGGTAAACTCTTCATCATGACACTACACGGGGAACCTGCGATTTACAGATCCCTTATCTAAAATTAAAGTAGAATGAGTTTGAAGAGAAAACGGTATTGCAAACCCATGATGATATCATTATTTACCGGTTTTCTCTCTGAATATTTTTGTATATATATACGTTTGTATCTGAACTTTACAGAACCCTTTACCTGCATAAGGAACTTAGATGACCCAAAAAGACCATAATGCGTCACGCACTACGCTCTACAGAAAACCGTGTCATCAGTATTTTCAACACTGCATGAATCTCTCCAGCAGGTGCTTGCACAAAGACTGGAGTGGACTGAACTCCGTGAAGTCCAGGAGCGGACGTATTCAGCGGTGGCATCGGGGAGCGATGTCCTCGTCATTGCACCAACTGCCGGGGGGAAGTCCGAGGCAGCCCTGATTCCGGTGATGGATGACATCTTAAAAAACGGGAGGATGGGTGTTGCCTGTCTATACATCTCGCCGTTAAAAGCTCTGATTAATGACCAGGAAGATCGTTTCAGTGCGTTTTGTATACCGACTTCACTGTCCGTAATGAAATGGCATGGTGATGTGGCAAAGGGGGATCGCTCATGGAAAGATGGTGAGCCACCTCACTTTCTGATGATCACCCCCGAGTCATTAGAAGTCCTCCTCCAGGAAAAAACCCTATCCTCGGATCTCCGGAGGGTAAGGACTATCATCATCGATGAACTCCACGTGTTTGTTGAGTCAGAGCGGGGTGTGCATCTCAAGGTGCTGCTTGACAGGATGGACCGTATCACAAAAAGACCCGTTCAGCGGATTGGACTTTCAGCAACAGCGGGGAATCCAAAGGAAGTGCTGGCATGGCTCTCAGAGGGCCGCCACAAAGCTGAAATTGTTGCGGTTCCCTCTCCTCCCAAAGAGAAACAGTTCGTGTTTATTGTCGAGCCTGAAGAAACAGACCGGATTAACGCGTTGGTACGGATAGTCGATGGCAAAAAGGCGCTTGTATTTGTTAACAGCAGGAGTGTTGCAGAAAAACTTATGAAAGCGAGCGCCGGCAGGATACGGAATCTTCACATCCATCATTCATCACTCTCATTAGCGACCCGGAAAACTTCGGAGGAAGCATTCGCTTCGCTGGATGGAGCCTGCATCATCTGCACAAGCACGTTGGAACTTGGTATTGATATCGGCGACCTTGATGTAGTCGTACAGATTGGTTCCCCAAATTCTGTCTCTTCATTTCTCCAGCGCATGGGACGAAGTGGCCGGCGGGGGAAATCTGCGTATGTGGCATGGGTGCTCCAGAACCCTTGTGAGCTGCTGTGCAGTCTTGCGATCATAGAATGTGCAATACGGAAAGAAGTTGAAAACCTGACACCCCCTAAAAAACCTTACAACGTCCTTCTCCAGCAGGTTTTCCTGTATATGTATAACCATTCCAGGGTTAGTCGTAAACAGCTGGCAGCATCGGTACTCTCTCCTCCGGTATTCAGCGACATAGCACCAAATATCCTGGATCAGATTGTTACCCATCTCGTTCAGGCCGGGTATTTGACTACCGACGGTGAGATGGTAATGCTGGGAACCGAGGCTGAACGGGTGTTCGGACGTTCAAACTGGAAGGATCTCTATTCGGTTATCAGCGGGGGCGGGGAATACCGTGTCGTTACTCCTGATGGCGAAGTAGTAGGCAAGCTGGATGCACGGTTCGTTAACAGCAAGAACTCTGATGAGATCTCACTGGGCGGGCGCAGCTGGTCGATGGTGAAGTGTGACGAAGGGCATAATATTGTCGTCGTTGTTCCAAGCGGATCGGATTCATCCCGCATTTTCTGGACTAGTGCCAGTGAAGGTGGCTTTTCACCGCTGGTGTGCCGGATGGTACAGAAGATACGTGCACATGGGGGAACGGTCTTACCGCTTGGTGAACACGAACGGGAGGTATTGCACACCGTGCTTGCACGGATTCCGGAAGGTGTAGGGCAGGCCGGGCTGCATGTCGTTGAACAAACCGGTGCAAAAGGAGTTGAGACTCTTATATTTTCTTTTTCAGGTGGGAGGTTTAACCGGTTGCTGGCACTCCTGCTTCAGGATCGACTCGGTGGCAAAACTCAGGTACGGTACAATGACTTTATCGTCAAAGTAATACGTGCAGGAAAAGATGGTGTGGGACAACGAGTCATTAGCGCTTTACGAGAAATCCAGAAAATGGGAACGGACGAAATTGGGTCAGTCCTCCCCCAGCCTAAGGCAGATGGCTGGAAATTTGCCCGGGCATTGCCACCTGCGCTCCTTTACGATTTGTCCCTGTCGGACCACTATCATGTGGAGGAGTTTATGGACATTATGAGGAATATACCGGTTCTGGTCACGGAAAAATTGGAACCGGGTATACAATTCCCTGAACTTTAAGACAACCAATGCGTCTTGGTTATCATAGATATGTGAGGTTATTTACGGCAAAGAGTCGAGAATACTTTATGAAAAATGGTCTTGTTCTTTTCGCCTTTCTTGCTATCCTTGTTATTGCCTGTGGGTGCACCCAGTCATCAACACCCCCTCAACCAACGGCAACCATCACTACGCTCCCGCAAACGACACAACAACTAACGGTAACAACCATTCCAGTTCCGCAGACAACTACTTCGGTATCTGACAACACCATCAGGATCAACAAAAGAGGATTTGATCCGGTAAGCATAACGGTGAAATCAGGTTCAACAGTCAGATGGGTGAATGCGGACTCCACAGCTGATGCAGCTTTGTATAATCCAACGCACAGGATCGCGGTTGTGAATATTTACAATTCAGATCTCCTCTCCCCGGGACAGGGCTGGAGCTGGATTTTCGATCAGCCGGGATCCTATGATTTCAGTGATATGATTCATCCGGACCTGAAGGGCACTGTTATTGTGGTGTGACGAATGTTTCAGATGCTTTCGCCCTCATCTCTTTTTAAAAAGGTAATTACACAAATGCTGATCATTGGGCTGAATATTTCCTTTCTCAATCATCCGTTATTTAATCTGAAGGTTTCCGTATGAACGATTTTCAAGACTATGCCATCATCACCAGCGGGATCCTCACATAGTATTTGTAGCGATGCAGACAGGTAGTGGATAAACAGGAACCGGGAGTCTTTGAGAGAACAGTAATGCAATAGAGAGATTTATTTCGTGCCAAAATGGATAGTCTCAAACAATGCTGAAATTTTGTCCCCGGTGTGGGTCATCGGTACAGGAAAAAATGCGGTTTTGCGAAAACTGTGGAGCGACATTGGATGATGTGAGAACGCAGGAAAAGATGCCTGTTAAACCTGAGCCGGACACGTCAAAAAAAGCCGGCCGGAAAAGACAGTACCTGCTTATTGCAGCAGTATCCGTAGTTTTACTCGTTACAGGACTGGGATATCTTCTCTCACAAAGTTCCCTTTTCGTCCAGTCCGATCCCGTGGGGGCGGGAGTTTACCTGAATTCAGAATTCCGGGGAGTGACCCCGAGTGTAATTCATTATCTCCTTCCGGGAGAGTATCATCTGGAATTCCGTCACGACGGGTATCCCCCTTGGGAAAAGAATATCACAGTCACACCGGGCCAGGCAGAAACCATCAATGCCGACTTATCCGATAACCTCATCCCGGAGGTAAAGGTTGCGTGCTTTTCGGATGATGTGATACAAAACACATCGGGCGTGACGACCTGTATATACAAAAAAGGAGAAGCGATTACCCTCTCCGGTATCGCCGTCAGGCCTCATCCAAAAGAGAATCCCAATGTAACGATCTCTGTTTATGCGCAGGGAACAGCGTCGCCTCTCAAAACTCAATCTGTCACCATTCTTTCGGATAATACCTATAATCTTACCTTCGATGGCACCACGTTATCGAGCGGTAATTACCATCTTGTTGCCTCACTTCCCTCCGGCCAGAAGTCAGCGGTTGCATTTACCATCGAAAGCCAGGAAGATACCAATATCCGTGTTTTACGACAAATCGTAGAAGATTACCACAAAATCCACACCTACAGCCTGTATGATTATTTCGTCTGCGCTGATATGGCGCAGGATGTCTGGAATATTGTGGAGACACAAGGTATGCGGGCATTGCTGGTTGCGGGAAATATCAAGAACCCGGATGCAGGCTGGAAGGACTATGATCATGCCTGGGTGATAGTGGAAGCAGCCCCGCGGCAATGGATTGCTTTAGAGACTACGGGTGGTTTTCTCGTATATAAAAATAACAATCTAAATTACTATCGCGGCATCTTCTTTGAGAATCCCAAAGACCTGAAAACAAATATGGATCTGAGACGTGACTATAACAACGAGATTGAACGGTCTTCAGCGATTGTGAGCCAGTACAATGCAAAAGTAAGTGAATACAATGCTGAACGGGACTATTACCTTTCCCTCGTAACTTCCTACAATAATAAATATGTAGGCCAGAACCTGACAGTTGAGGAATATCTGGAGTCGGTAGAAGTAAAAAATACCCTCAACTCCGAACAGCTGAAACTGGTTCGGTTGAAAGCCGAACTGGATCAACTGACTATAACCTACGATAATGAAAAACAGATAATGGACAGAATTACCGCGCAGATGACCGAGCTGGCGGCAAAAGGTACGGCTCTCATGAACTCCTGATTTTACTCCTCACCTACCGTAAAAAATGTTTCAGGAAACACCTTTTATCCCTTCATTCCTCTGAATCATAATAACAATTAAACGGAAAATAAGCGCAAATAATGGTTATTCTAACGAAATAATTTAAAATCTTTGATATTTGATGTGTAACGCCGAGGGGGAGATTTGAACTCCCGAGGCGCGAAGCGCCAGTAGCTTTCGAGGCTACCGCCTTCCCGGGCTAGACTACCTCGGCAACCGGTTCTGATATTTTTTTCATCAATTGCTCTA
>JAPKXT010000147.1 GCA_026394695.1 Methanoregula sp. | reverse complement strand
CAGATGTCGTCAGGGTGGCATTTTCCTGCCGTGCAATATCCCCTGCAACACTGATCAGTCCACCCATGTCACGGAGTTTTAATGTCAGGTGTCCTTTCCTGTTCGACCGCCGTTTCGCTTCGCGGATAATTTCATCAATTGCACTCTGGTCAAAGTGTGGGATCTTCGCGTCGTTTTTCACTTCCTGGGCAATAAAGCGAATGTATTTTCGGTGACTTTCCTCGTTATCCTCCATACTCTCCACCATATACACTTCATACCCATACCCGCGGATGCGGGAGCGAAGTGCCGGGTGCATCCCCTTGATGGCATCGAGATTTCCTGCCGCGACCATCACGAATTTGCAGGGTACTGGTTCGGTGCGAACCATCGCACCGCTCGAGCGTTCACTCTGCCCGGTGATAGGGAACTCTCCCTCCTGGAGTGCCGTGAGAAGGTTCTGTTGTGAATGGGGGTCCAGAGTGTTGATTTCATCAATAAATAGTACCCCCCCATGCGCCCTGTGGATAGCCCCCACTTCAACCCGGTCATGCGCCGGGGTTTCAAGCCCCCCGCTCTGGAAGGGATCGTGCCGTACATCACCAAGCAGAGCACCGGCATGAGACCCGGTCCCGTCAATAAAGGGCGCAATATTTTTGGTATCGTTGGAAACAAGGAGCTTGGGCACCATTGCTTCCTCACGGGGAGTGGTGTAGCGCAATGCCATGAAAACAAATGCGGCGGCAATGATCCCCATCAGCCACTGGTAGGTAAGGAATGCATAACCGATTATCCCGATGAGCAGGAGCATCAGCAGGGTATTCCGGAACTGGATTTTTTTCTTTGCTTCGGCTTTATGGGCTGCAACGATCTGCTTGCCCCGCCCGCCGGCAACTGTTCTGATCACCGGGTTGTTAGGATCGTCGGAATTCGGGTAGGTAAGAATATCCTGAAGCTCCTCTTTAGGCAAAATCTCGGCCATAGCCTTAGCCAGCATTGACTTTCCCGTCCCCGGGCTGCCGATCATCATGACATGCCGTCGCTGGATTGCTGCCTTTTTAATGACCTCAACCGCGTGTTCCTGACCGATTACCTGATCAATCAGTTTCTCTGGTACTTCAACCTGGGAGGAAGTTGCTATCACACTTTCAGTGTGCGCAACCTCAGGTGTTGTAACCGGGGGAGTTGTAACCGGGGTTTGTACTGCTTCATTCTGCGGTGACGGTTGCTCAGAAATTTCCATTGCGGAATATACCTCTTTTAACTCTTGGAGTTTTCATATGAATTGTTGCATGATAGTTTAAGTACTTTCAGCTGATTGCATCGATAGGGATTGCATATGTAGTGATTTTCCTCAATACTATTCAAGGCTTAAAAAAATACAATACCTACTATTGTATAATAAATTCTGAAGAAAGATCCACCACTGCTTCTTTGTTGAGGAAAGATACCATGAAAGTGATCTCCACTGAAAAATCCCAAATACTTGCCACCAGCCTTGCCAGAGCTCTAAAGACCTCTGTCGTTGATGTAAAATATTCCCGTTTTCCTGATGGGGAACAGTACCTGATCACCGGTAAACTTGACGATGAGACCATTATTGTCGGAAGTGTGGTGGATAATGATGCACTTGTCCAGTTACTCCTGATGATTGATGCCTGTGACAGCTCTGATAACCACCTTGTTTTACCCTATATGGGATATGCCCGGCAGGACAGGCGGTTCAGGCAGGGAGAGCCGGTCAGTGCGCGTGCCATTGCACAGGCACTCAGCAGAGGGGTTCGGGAAATTATTACGGTCAATATCCATGAAAAAGAAGTACTGAAGTATTTTGGAGTGCCTGCAAGAAACATCTCACTTGCGCGTGACATCGGCTCATATATTAAAACATTGAACCTTGACAACCCCCTTATTCTTGCTCCCGATGAAGGAGCCCTTACATTCGCCGAACATGTTGCATCTGCAGGCGGGTGGGATTTTGATCATCTGGAAAAGACTCGTCTCAGTGGCGTTGAGGTAAAGATGGCCCCCAAACAATTATGCGCTGCATCGCGATCAGTAGTAATTGTCGATGATATTATCTCAACCGGCGGGACAATTGCCACTGCCGCAGGGATTCTGTACGAGCAGGGTGCAAAAGACGTATTCGCCGCATGCGTTCACGGGGTTCTCACCGGAGGGGCATATGTCCACCTCAGAGCTGCTGGAATTTGCGAGGTAATTTGCAGTGATACTATCGAACGTGGGTGCAGTAAAATAACCGCTGCAGACCTGATAGCACACACCATAAAAAAGGCTGGCTTATAAGAAAAATTGATGTAATTTTTTTTCCAATTTACAGGTACCCCTTATGAAAACGATCCTTGACTCCAGTGTTTTTTTCTCGGACTGTCCGGTCAACGGAGAACTCTACACGACTCCATCAGTCTGTGATGAGCTGATTGATATTCGCTCAAGAGGGAAATTCGAAACATTTTCCGCTGAAGGTATGCATGTTGTTTCTCCGGGTGCCGAAAGCAGAGAGAGAGTAATATCAGCAGCCAAAAAAACACGGGATTCCACTGTAATCTCTGACACGGATTGTGACATTCTTGCGCTTGCTCTCGAACTTGAAGCAGTAATCTATACTGATGATTTTGCTCTCCAGAATGTCGCAGGTCTTCTTGGAATACGAACCATCCCCATCAACCAGCGGAAAGCGAAGCGAATCCACTGGAAATATCGGTGCGGTGGCTGCGGCAGATATTTTGACCATGATGGGGAATGCCTCATCTGCGGTTCAATTATTAAAAGAAAACTTAAATAGATACCGGCGAATCTTTTTCCATGTCTTCCCTTGACGATCTGATTAGCAAGGCAAAAATGCTCCTCGCAGAAGGACATAGTCCTGGTCAGATTGCAGATGAGCTCTCTCTTTCCATGGAAACAGTGACGTGGCTTCTCACCCAGGCTAAAGGAGTAGCCGCCCCAAAAGATGTTCACATAGACTGGACTGCAGTCAGTAGCCAGGCACCTTTGCTCGAAGAAACGGCCCTGATGCTCTTACAACGGTACTACGGAGACCTGAATGATGAGAACGTTTCATCACCAGCCGCAAAGGTTATTGTAGGTATTGCCATTTCCGGAATCCCGCTTGCAACAATTATCGCTGCCCAGGAAGCAGCAAAACTTGCAATCTATCACCCTTCAAAACAGAACCAGGGCGAGCGCCCGATGGGTTCGATGAGCGGGAATTTTGCGGCTATTGGTGGTGAACGATGTATTATCGTTGATGATACGATAACTTCAGGTAATACATTAAGAGAAGTGGTGAAATATTTAAAGAAATACAATGCGATCCCAGTTGCTATCTGGGTAATATTCGATAAGCGCGGTATCAAGGATATTGAGGGCGTACCGGTTTATTCGCTCTTCAAAATATCCCGTATTGACTGATCAATTCTTTTTTTCCGGAGTAAAACGCAGAATGTTTATATAGAAGTTCAATTCCACCTTTTACAACATCAGAGGATCTATTATGCAGTCTGGACAGCCAATTATCATTTTAAAAGAAAATGTAGAGCGTAATTACGGGAAAGAAGCCCAGCGCTCGAATATAGCGGCAGCAAAGGCAATCGCCGGTGCTGTCAAGTCAACACTTGGTCCACGAGGAATGGATAAGATGCTTGTCGGATCTACCGGGGACATTGTCATCACCAATGATGGTGCAACCATCCTCGGAGAAATTGCTGTACAACACCCGGGTGCAAAAATGGTGATTGAAGTCGCACGGACTCAGGACGATGAGGTCGGCGACGGAACAACCACCGCTGTGGTCATTGTTGGCGCGCTCATGGAGCAAGCCGAAGGAATGCTCGAACAGGGTATTCATCCAACCGTGATCGCACAGGGATACCGCATGGGTATGGAGAAAGCACTCGAGATCGTGAACGGCCTCTCCCTCAAGGTTGAGCCAACGGATCGAAAAACCCTTTTTAAAATCGTGGACACTGCCATAACCGGCAAGTCGATTGAATCCGTGAAAACCAAGCTTGACGGTATTATTGTTGATGCCGTAATGGCAGTTGCTGAAAAAACCAATGGGAAGATCGATGTCGATGAAGAAGACGTGATGATCAAGAAACAGAAAGGAAAAGCAATGGATGATGCCGAGCTGATCCGCGGTATTGTCATTGACAAGAAGCGTATCAGCGAAGGGATGCCCAAAAAGATTACAAAAGCCAACGTCGCTTTGGTTGCAACCCCTCTTGAGATCACAAAAACCCAGGTTAAAGCGAAGATCAAGATCACGAGTGCTGAGCAGATTAATGCCTTCTCCGAGCAGGAACGCGATACACTCAAAAAACTTGCCGATGCAATCATCGGCAGAAGGGCATTGCAGACCCGGTCCAGTTCTATCTGGCCAAGAATGGAATTTTTGCCATTGAGGATGTGCCGGAAAGTGATATGAAATATGCCGCACGATCGCTTCACGCAAATATTGTGAACAAACCAGACGCACTCACGGCAAAGGATCTCGGAGCTGCAGACCTTGTTGAAGAGGATACCGAAGCCAATATCACCCGAATCTCCGGGTGCAAGAACCCCAAAGCAATCACCATCCTGCTCCGTGGCTCAAGTGACTATCTCCTTGACGAACTCGAACGTGCTGTGGTTGATGGAACACGTGTGGTCATGGACGCAATGGAAGACGGCACCTATGTGGTTGGTGGCGGTGCAGTAGAGACAGAACTCTTAATGAAAATCCGGGATTACGCTTCAACCGTCGGTGGACGTGTCCAGCTCGCCATAGAAGCGTATGCAGCAGCGTTTGAATCCATTCCCCGTGCCCTTGCAGAGAACTCGGGATACAACCCCATCGACAAACTGGTCGAACTCAAGAATGCACATTCAAAGGGAAAGAAGAACGCAGGTCTGAACGTTTTTGATGGCACGATTGTGGACATGCTCGCAGAAGGTGTACTTGAACCACTGAGATCAAAACGCCAGTCAATCCAGAGTGCATCGGAGACAGCAGTCATGCTCATCCGAGTGGATGACATGATGGTCACCCAGTCAAAAGCGCCAG
>JAPKXT010000069.1 GCA_026394695.1 Methanoregula sp. | reverse complement strand
ATATCCCGGATATCCGTAGTGAACGTGATACCCTTTCCTTTCATGCCGAAGAACTGTAACAGGTTGTCGCCAAGGAACCGGATATAATTGTCAAGGTTGATCTTCGAGACGTCCGTGGACTGGTACAGTTTTTCGTGGACAAGTGCCATCGCCTTGATACGGTTCTGGCTTTCCCTGAATGCGGAAAGAGTTACCTCATCCGTCATGTACCGTGACTGGAGGTTTAGGAGAGAGATGATGATCTGGAGGTTATTTTTTACCCGGTGGTGGACTTCGCGGAGCAGGACTTCTTTCTCACCCACGGTTTTAGTGAGTTGCTTTTCAACGTCGAGACGAATGTCGATCTCGGCAACAAGTTTCTGGTTGATATCAGAGATATTGGCAGTGCGATCGACCACCATACGCTCGAGACCCTCGCTGAATTTTCTAAGTTCTTCCTCCCCTTGTTTGCGTTCAGTGATGTCAGCGTTACTGCCCCGGTAGCCCCGCAGGGTTCCGTCAGCGTTCAGCAGGGGGATACCGTTGGTGGAGACCCATATATCGCGACCATCCTTGGTTTGTGTGACATTTTCCAGATCCTGGAAAGGTTCCTTCCTATCGAAGACTGCCAAGGTGGCTGTCTTGAACGCCTCACGTCCGGATTCGGGATGCAGATCGTAGTAGTGCATCCGTCCCACCAGTTCGTCCGGGCGATAGCCCCAAACGGCCTCGGTCACATGACTGACATAGGTATAGAGCCCCCGACCGTCCACTTCCCAAGTGATGGTGTTGCTATGCTCAGCCAGCTGGTCGAACCGCTCCTCGCTCTCACGGAGCGCCTCCTCCGCCTGCCTGATATCCGTGATGTCGCTGACTGATATCCTCACCGTTGGGGTGCCTTCGCTGCTATCTGAAATCCTGACCCCTTCCAGCCGGGCAGGGAACTGGGAACCGTCCCCCCGTTTGAGTGTGAGAGTGCAGATCTGTTTTCCCCCCGGGTTCCGCACGTGCATGAAATACTGGTCCCATCTTTCAAGGTCTCCATGAACGATGAACCGTCCGAACCCGTGGTTGACCAGGTCCTTCCGAGGGACACCGAGGAGTGTCGCGCCGCTAATGTTCACCTCTGCGATCAATGCCTTGTCGGTGAGCGTGAGATAGCCAATCGGGGCAAACTCGTAGAGGTCATGGTACTTGTCCCGCGACTCCTCCAGTGCGAGATGTGCCTCTTTGAGTTCCTCAGCCTGTATCTCGAGCTCGATCTGGTGCACCTGGAGTTCGTGGATGAGTGCTTCTGCTGTCTGCCCGGTCAGCTCAGACGCTTTTCCGTGCGAATCTGCAAGTTTCCGTTCGGCAGCATCCCGTACCGAGCGGGTATCAGGAAAGGTTTTCGCATCCTTCTTTTCCGGGTTCTCCTTTTTCCTTGCTGCCATCAGTCACTCTTCCCGGCTGTTCGCAACATCCCTTTCGGCACCGTCATCTCAAACCGGGCACCTTTTCCCGCCTCTCCCGTTTCGCGGATGGTGATACCGGTGATGTCAAGGATCTCCCGGGCAAGGGTTAGTCCAAGCCCGGTGTTCTTTCCGAATCCCCGGTCGAAGATCCACTCCTTCTCCTCTGCAGGGACACCTTCACCATCATCTTCACACACCACGACATTATCGCCACCGTGTTCTTCTAACGCGAACCGGATGGTCGTGATCTTCCCCCCATACCGCACAGCGTTGTCTATCAGGTTGTAACAGACCTTGACAATCAGCGGATCAGCAAACACTTCTGCACCGGCAGGCAGATCGTTCTTCACCGTGACCCGTCCGAGCGGAGCTTGCTTTGCCGCAGTGTTTACGAGGGTGCGGCAGTTCTGCCAGACCGGGGCATTGACCCCGATCTTCTCGTATTCTTTGGTGAACTGGATAATGGCGGTAATCCGGGAACTTGCCTGCGTGATCTTTGTGAAATAGTCATCCAGTGTTGGATCCGGAGCTTTTTTGTGTAAATACCCAAGAAACCCATTCAGCGTCAGAATCTGGTTGTTGATATCGTGCCGGGTGATGCCTGAGAGGAGGTTGAGTTTTTTATTGGACAGGCGCAGTGCATCCTCCACCTGCCGGATATCCGTAATGTCGCTGATTGCCACTCTTACCGTTGGGGTACCTTCGCTGCTATCAGAAATCCTGACCCCTTCCAGCCGGGCAGGGAACAAGGAACCGTCACCCTTAGTGAGCATGAGGGTGCAGGTCTGTTTTCCCCTTTTACTGAGCACGTTCATGAAATATTGGCGCCACGGGTCGGAATCTTTTTCCGGCATAAATTTGCTGAATGGAGCCCTGAGCAGCTTGCGCCGCTCAATACCGAGCAGCGTTGCAGCAGTAAGATTGGCATCTGTTATCAGTGCCTTGTCATTGAGCGTGAGATACCCCAGCGGGGCAAACTCGTAGAGGTCACGGTACTTGTCCCGCGACTCCTCCAGTGCAAGATGAGCCCTCCTGAGTTCCTCTGCCTGTGTTTCGAGCTCGATCTGGTGCACCCGGAGTTCGTGGATGAGTGCTTCTGCTGTCTGCCCCTTTAAGTCGGGAGAACGCTCCGGGGAACGTGCGAGATGTTCCTCTGCATCGTCCCGCAACGAACGTTCCATACTCACGGGATCCGTGTTCTTTTCTTCCGGTTTCTTCTTTCCCACGGCCATTTAGTCCCTCTACCGGTCTTTCCTGTCGGTTTTGTGTCCTTCTTCGCCACTCCCCTGCGATGTAATATCTTCTATTGCAAGAAGAATGAAGTGTGTCTTCCCCGCTTCGCCATGGATACGGCGGGCGTTTAACACTATGGTCCTGAGCCCGATACCGGGGAAATCATGCTCAACAACGAAATTCTCAAAACTCGTGTTCTTCGGCAGTATGGTCTCCAGCAGCTCGTGGAGTCCTGGGATGTCCCATTGCCGGTCACCCAGCATGAAAAGCACATGCCCTAGCGTCTCTTCCGGTGTAACTCTGAAAAATTGGTAGAACGCCCGGCTCGCAGAGATCACCTCAAAGTTGCCGTTCATGACGATCAATGGCTCACGGACCGTGTCCACGATATTTTGCGCATAATTGCGGGCGACCGTGACCTTATCTTCGACCGCTTTTAATGCAGTGATATCGGAGAACGTCAGCACCACGCCACCTATGACGTTCTCCAACGTGCGGTACGGCTTGATGCGGACAAGGAACCACTCGTTACTGGTCGTGCACACCTGTTTCTCCCAGGGTATGAGCGAGTTAAGTACTCCTTGTGCATCGGGGATCAGGTCCACATCCGGGATCAGTGACCGGATGTCTGCGAGCGGACGTCCTGTATCCAACGCCATTAACCGGAACACTTTTGTTGCTTCACGGGTGAACCGCTTGATGGCGAGATGGTCGTCTAAAAATATCGTGCCGATATTGACGTTCTCTAACAGGTTCTTCATGTCATTCTGGATTTCGGTGAGCTGCTCGATCTTTCCCTGGAGTTCCGCGTTTACCGTCACGATCTCTTCATTGACCGACTGGAGTTCCTCTTTTGACGTTTCGAGTTCCTCATTGGTGGACTGGAATTCTTCATTGGTTGATTGCAGTTCTTCATTGGTGGATTTGAGTTCCTCGTTTGCTGCCTGCATCTCCTCTATGGTCGCCTGAAGATTCTCTTTTGTGTACGCAAGATCCTGCTCGAGTTCCTCCACACGCTTTGACTCCCCTTTTGCGGTAACACGTTTCCTGCGGGTGCTTTTCTCCGGTGGAAGCAGCACAGCATCATGGAAACTGATAAGCAACAGATCCCGGGTTGCCTCCGGGTCGGTAAGCGGCCGAACCGTGAGATCAACCCCGTGAATATCGCTGTTCGTCCTGACCGGCAGGTTTTTTACGACAGCAGGTCTCTTTTTTGCGATGGCGTTCTGGATGGCAGAGCGTAAGTCCCGCTGCAGTCCCTCGCGTGCCATATCGATGACATTGATACTTACCTGCCCCTGTGCCGGCTGGAGGTACTTCCCGGTGTCACCGTGCACATAGATAATGTTTCCTTCCTCATCTGTGATGACGGACGGGGGGGCAAAGGACTGGAGGAGCACGCGTTTTGTGAGCTCGGCAAAGTTTGTTTTATCTCTCTTGACACCAGCCTCGACCGGTACTGTTCCAGCATGTTCGCCGGTCCATGTGAAGCGCTGGGCGATAAGGGTCCGGGCGGACAATACGGAGGTTTTGGTATAATAGATCTTCCACTTTTTATCGAGCGGTCCGAAGAGATCAGTGAAATTCCCGATGCCCTCAGACGGGCTCAGGAAGAGCACCCCTTCCGGTTTGAGCGCATAATGGAACGCCGGAATCACACGGTTCTGGAGTTCGGTATCAAGATAGATCAGCAGGTTCCGGCAGCTGATCAGGTCCATCCTGGTGAATGGCGGGTCTTTGATCACGTTCTGAACCGCAAAAACGACCAACTCCCGGATCTCTTTTTTTATCCGGAAGCTGGTCTCCTCTTTTACAAAGAACCGTCGCAGCCGATCAGGTGAGACATCGATGGCGATGTTGGCCGGGTACAAGCCTGCCCGTGCAGTTGTGATCGCATCGTCATCGATATCCGTAGCATAGATCTGGAGCCTGAACTCCTGTTTGATGCCTTCCATATACTCCCGGAAGAGTATGGCAAGCGAGAAGGCTTCTTCACCGGAGGCGCACCCCGGCACCCAGATCCGGAAGATATAGTCTTCCGGTTTATTCTCAAACAGCCGGGGCAGTGCCTCTTTATTCAGCGCTTCAAACGCTTCTTTGTCCCGGAAGAAGCTGGTCACGTTGATGAGCAGTTCTTTAAAAAGGATGTGAACCTCGGTGGAGTTTTCCTGAAGGTACCGGGCGTACGCGTCCATTTCCTTAAGGTTATGCACTACCATCCGCCGTTCTATCCTGCGATTGATCGTGCTCTGCTTGTACAGGGAAAAATCGTTCCCGGTCTTTGACCGCAGGAGCATCATGATACGTCTCATGGCACTTACTACTGCGGGAACCGGGGGGGCAGGGTGAACACCGGTATCAGCGATGGTCTTAACATAGGAGACCAGCTGCTCCGGAATTTTATCAACCGGTAGCACATAGGTGGCCAGACCGCTCTGGACCGCGCTTGACGGCATTCCGTCATACTTTGCCGTGGATGGTTCCTGAACAAAGGAGACCCCGCCTGCCCCGTGGATTGCCCGGAGTCCGAGCGTGCCGTCCGACCCGCTGCCCGAGAGGATCACGCAGATCGCTCGTTCGCCCTGGTCCTCGGCAAGCGAGCGGAAAAAAGAGTCGATGGGTAACCGCAGTCCCCGTGTCTTTTCCGGGACACTCAGGTTGAGAGTGCCATGGAAGATTGCCATGTCCTTGCCAGGCGGGATGATATAGACATGGTTGGGCTGAATTGTTGTCTGGTCCTGCACCTCATGGACCGGCATGGTGGTGTTCCGCTGGAGGATATCAGAGAGCAGGCTTGCATGGCCCGGGTCAAGGTGGGGGACGAGCACAAACGCCATGCCGCTATCGACCGGCATTGTTTTGAAGAAGAGTTCAAACGCTTCGAGTCCCCCGGCTGAGGCGCCGATCCCGATGATGGGGAAGTTCACCGTGCGGGTGTTGTCCTCTTTGATTTTCTTAGCCCGGGTATTTTGTTTCAGGGGCGTCCCGGCTTGTTCTGGCAAAGGGGTCGTCTTGGTTTTTTTCATTGTCACACACCTTAGGGATACTTTATGAGGCCATTTACCAATTCAGAGATCCTGTGCAATATTTTCAGCGCACGGTAACAGCATATTCTCTTGTTCGCCCGGTATCACAGGAGTGATAACCTGCGGAAACGTAACGTATCATAATGGATTTTCGTGATTCCGTTTTTATTTTCTCAGGAGTATATGTAAGTGATGAATAGCGGCGTTCAACTTAATGATTGTGGTGGGGGGACAGGTTCCCGATTTCTCCCCGTAGGTTAGATAATCTGGTATAACGGGCTAAGCGACATAAGAGAGAATTAGCCCATTTGGGGCTCCGTTTCCCTTCCCGACATCCATGTTAATACCGGAAAACCCTGTAAATCTCCCCTTTACCGCTCCTGTGGAAAATAAACCTTAATATCGCCCTGTTTGCCAAAATACGGCAGATTTGCACCTCACCTATTAGCCACCAAAGGCTCTAAAATCGATGCTGCGCCTTCCGGTAATTTCAACCATTCCAAAATCACTCTTTTATCATGTATCGTGGTGCGTATCTGGTTGCATAAACATCCATAAAAGTAACACGAATCAACATATATTCTTCAAAATCCCAAACGGGTGGTAATTTGGGTTATTTAAGTTAGACTTTTAGATAAAACTCCAGCATTTTAAATACTATTAGTATGGGGAATAAGTTTGGAAGTTCCTGACGCCTCCACAGAAAATACCACTTTTGACATATCCGACAATCAGGACATGATTCGGGCTCCGCTCCATAGGAAATGTGATCCCACAACAGTCACCTTTCAAATTAGGGTTTGTTCGGAGATTAGAGCATTTAAAACAACTTTGCGCAGGATGTTTGTTCTGAAAAGTATCGGCAATTCCTGTTTTGAAAAGTAAAGTTGCGTTGCATCTTTCCTTTGTTGCGTCTGTCGTTGTCAGGTGACCGGGATATTCAGTCAGGTCCCCGGAATATGGCAATAAAGAGCATCACCACCGGGATCACTTCGAGCCGCCCCAGCCACATCACCCCGATAAAGATCCACTTTGAGATCACCGGCATATCCGGAGACACGTACCCGGTACTGGCACCGCACGTAGAGAATGCGGATACAACTTCGAAGACGATGTCGGTGATGGAGTAGGTTGTGAGATGGAACTGCAGTACCGCAAGCGTGGCAATAAAGACAGTGACTACCGAGAGGATGATGATGAGCATGTTCTTTGAAGCCTCAAGTTCTGCGGTTGCCCGGGGGATTACCCTGCCTTCGATCCTGAAGGGCTGGAGAACTTTCCCGCTGACAATGAGCCTGCGGAACCACCAGAGCAGTGCACGGAAGGCAAGTGCAACCCGGTTGAGTTTGATACCGCCGGCAGTACTGCCCGAGGCCCCGCCAATAAAGGTAAGCAGGGTTAAGAACAGCAGGGTAACACTCGCCCAGGACCGCAGGTTAACATTCTGGAAACCGGTGGTTGTGAGGGTTGACACGCTCATAAAGATACTCTGGTTCAGTGCCGTGAGGATTTCCAGGTTCCCAAAAAAAACCAGGTCATAGGTTAGTACTGCAACCCCGATTCCGGTAAAAAGAAAGAACAGTTTGACCTGTTCATCCCCAAAAAGACTCCATCGCCGGTTTTCAATAATCTGATAATAGAGTTTGAACGGCAGGGCGCCGGCGATCATAATGGGGATCAGGATCAGTTGCAGTGCATTATTGTTATAATACAGGATTCCCCCTTCGTGCAGGGTAAAACCGCCGCTGGATATTGCCGAGAGGGCCAGATTGACCGATTCCCATAACGAGAGCCCGGTAAACAGGATAAGACTGATGGCAAAAAATGTGAGTATCCCGTAAATCTTCCAGAGTGCCCGCCCGGTTGCAATCACGCTGGGCATCAGTGGTTCATCCCGGCCCTCGGTGCGGAAGAGCTTTGAGCTGAAAAGACCAGTACTGCTCGCGAGTGCGATCATGAATGCAATAATACCGATGCCCCCAATCCATTGCATATAGGATCGCCAGAAAAGGAGAGCATGGGGAGCGGTCTCAAGCGAACTGATCATAGAAAATGCTGTGCCCGTCCATCCTGCCATCCCTTCAAAGAATGCATCGGTGAACCCCATGTGCAACCCAAGCATGAACGGGATCCCGCTCACCATTGCACAGGTAAGCCAGAAAAGCGCTACCGAACACATAGCCGTAGAAAGCCTTACTCCCCGGTTAGTCCGGGGAAGGGTCCGTAACACCATACCAAGAATAAAGAACGTCGCCGGAACTGCTGCCATGGGCAGGAGCATGTCCCACTCGTAATAGAGTAGTGCAACAATAACAGGAACAGCGGTTAATGGCGCGATAAAGGTGAAAATATCCCCGACATCTGCAATAATCGTGGAGAGATGCGAAAGCCGTTGCATCACTATTGGGTTACCGCTTGTTCTCTATTAGTGTTTGCCTGCAGTGTTTGTCTGCAAAAATAAGATTTTTAGATTTTTTCGGCTCTGTTGAAAACCTAATTTTGTTCATCTTTTCGTTGACTTAAAAAAAACGAAGGTGACCCCCTCTTTTTTCGGAGTATTTTTCAACCTTATCAGGAGTTATCGCAATAGGGGGGATCCCCGAGCGGCGGGGGCGGAAGCTCGATATGCTGGAGCCCCCAAGAGCGATTGTTTGTTTCTATGAGGGTTTCAACAGACCGATTTTTCCCTTTTTTGTTAAGTCTTGTTTGTCCAGAGCCCGTGCACATTACAATATACCCGTGCCTTGACATTTGTGTCAGCAATACAGAACTCAGCTTCGGGTTTTTCCCCGGGTTTAAAACCACGGATGAATACATTTTCCCCGACCCTTACCTCAACCCACTCCAGATAGTGCTTCTCTTCCATCGGATGAGGAATGGACCCGATTCTGACAAGGATCCCTTTTGTGGATTTCTCGATGACCGGAACGTGTTTCTCTTTACCCTGGTCAGCAGTCTTTTCCAGTTGCAGGACCATCGGTTTCCCGCAACAGACCAGGGATCCACCGGATGCATGGACAACTTTTATGATGTTTCCGCATACTTCACACTTGTATACTTCAAACATTTTTGTCATAATCCTACCTCCTTT
>JAPKXT010000037.1 GCA_026394695.1 Methanoregula sp. | reverse complement strand
CCAGCGATCCCGGCACCTGCGAGGAAGGGAGTGATGTCTACTTCAAATACCGATAAGATGAGCATCAGTGCGACAAACCAGACCACATATTTGATCACCAGCTCGAGCAGTTCCACCAACCGGTCATCCCAGTCCCCTTCAGAATTCTCTGCAAGGTTATGCCCGTAAATCGTTATGATGTCATGGAGGAACGACGATATTATCCAGGCAGCTATTACAATATAAAAGGCGGTAACAAACCGGGGGTCGAGGATCCACTGTAAATTGGCGGGAATGATGCCAAAATATTTTAGAGCGATATAAACAGAAATCGCAACAATTGCAACCTGGACCGGTGTCCCGATTGCAGCGATGATGATGTCGTCCATTTGTGTATCAGTTTCTCCGGCTTTTGTCTCGAGCCAGCGGACGACCGTTCGTGCAACCAGGGCAAGCAGAACCCCCAAAATAATGGTGGCAGCGGCGTATAGATAGTTCATTTCCAGAATACCAATCTCCATATACGTACTCTTATGTCATTTCCCAGTAAATACTTTTGAGATTGCATGGCTACGGGAAAAGAAATTGCAGATACCCTCAATGAACTGGTAGACCGGGATTTGGCGTTCATGCATATTTGCGGCACGCACGAGTCAGCGATTGCACGGACAGGGCTGCGCAGCCTGCTTCCGGAACAACTGAAAATTGTCATGGGCCCGGGTTGTCCTGTCTGTATCACACCCCAGGGAGAAATTGATGCAGCGCTGGATCTTGCCGGTAAAGATTGTATCGTTGCTACCTATGGCGATCTTCTTCGCGTGCCGGGTTCAAAAGGATCCCTGGAATCCTGTGGCGGGGATGTGAGGGTGGTCCAGGGAGTTTTCAAGGCAGTTGAAATCGCAAAGAAGACAACCAAAGAAGTTGTTTTCATTTCCGTCGGGTTTGAAACCACCGCACCAACGGTTGCTGCAACACTGCTTACAACTCCCCCGAAAAATTTCTCGATACTCTCGTGCCACCGCATTGTTCCCCCGGCAATGAAATGGCTGCTTGAACAGGGTGAGGCGAAGCTGGATGGTTTCATGCTTCCCGGGCATGTCTGCACGATCATGGGTTACGAAGAGTATGAACAGTTCCCGGTACCGCAGGTTGTTGCCGGATTTGAACCGGAAGATATCCTACTTGGTCTTCTCATGCTGGTGCGCCAGATTGAAGAAGGTACGCACCGGGTGGACAACGCCTACCCGCGTGCAGTCAGCCGCGAAGGGAACGTAAAAGCGAAAAAGATGATGTATGAGGTCTTTGAACCCTTCGATGTCGAATGGCGGGGATTTCCGGTGATCCCGGGTTCAGGTCTGCGGTTAAAAAAGGAGTTTGAACAGTACGATGCCCAGAAAAAGTTTGGTATCGAGTTTAAGCATATTACGAAACATTCCGCCTGTATCTGCGATAGGGTGCTCAGGGGAATTTCCCAGCCCTCTGACTGTAAGCTCTTTGCAAAAGTCTGCAGCCCGAGGACTCCTGTCGGTCCCTGCATGGTCAGCCATGAAGGTGCCTGTAAGATCTGGCACATGTACCAGAAGAAAAACCTGTGAAAAAGCACCTTTTTTTGTATCTTTGCCCATTCCACTACCCCTGGACCATATGAGGGGAGTTTTGCCTCCCATCAGGTGCCATTAGCGGATATTTCCGGCTATTATTCAGCCCCCGGTGCTCAAATGGGTAGAGAACCATAAGAATCCCAAAACAATAGTGCTGTTTTTTGCTGAATTAGTGCTAAAAGGCCTCCCGGAAAGGGGAAACGGAGCCCGGATTGGGGAGATCAGGGGGGATGTCACCATGACGCTCCAGAACAGTGAAAAATGGAGGTTTGTAGTACCTCACTCCTGAGCTGGATCATACAGGCACTTGTTTTTCCGAAATTCCTACTGATGGTCTTCAAGTTCTTCGACCCGGTAGTTCAGGTTGTTTATCCTCAGGAAAATATCGTCGATTATCCTATCATCGTGTTCCATCAAGGAGTACACCAGTCCTGCAGTGCAGTCCAGGCTTTGAAATCTTCCTAAAAAAGCACATCATATCCATCCCTTGCATTTATATGGGTGGGAAAGAGAATAAGTAAGGTAAAAACGTGCCTCGGTAGGGTAGTGGACATCCTAGAAGCCTCCGGAGCTTTTGACCCGGGTTCAAATCCCGGCCGAGGCGTTTCATTTTTTGATTTGAATTCACCAAGACATCTGTCAGATATCTTTTTTTAAAGAGAATCTGCACCAAAACATATCCATTCCCCGGAATACCATCTCTCCTGCCCATGAGGTAAAAAATCCACTACCCCCCGGATATCCCCCACGAGCCAAACCCTGCTGCCTGTTGGACAATGATGCCAATACCCTTATAGGAACAGAAGTCCCTTCGAACAGTATGAAGATCCTTATCGTGGTTGCCCCGGAAAAATTCAGGGACGAGGAACTGGCAGTGCCGGTTGCAACATTCAAAAAAGCCGATATTGCATTTGACATCGCATCCACGCGTCGCGGACCTTGCACCGGAATGTTGGGGGCAAAGACAACAGCGACACTTACGTTCAAAGAGGTCGATCCTAAAAACTATGGGGGTTTGGTTATTATCGGAGGAGCCGGCTCCCAGATCCATCTCTGGCATGATGACCTGCTCATACAGCTGGTAAAATATTTTTATGAATCACGAAAGATTGTCGCTGCCATATGTCTTGCACCCGTAGTGCTCGCCCATGCAGGGATCCTGAAAGGGAAAACGGCAACATATTTCGAAAGTCCTGCCTCGATAAGGGAAATGAAAGCCGGCGGGGCGGTTCTCGTCAACAAACCGGTTGTCGTGGATGGACGGGTCATCACGGCAAACGGCCCGTCATCCGCACAGGACTTTGCAGCTGCAATCCTCCACATCATTAGGGAAGTCGACGGATGATCAGGAGCCGGGATTCAATATTTTTCTAACGGGATCAAGGGGAGGGTACGGGGATGGGCCACGCGGAGTTTTTCGATATTTCACGAAGATATCAGGCAGGATATTACACGGGAAGTTTCCGACAAAAGTAACCGGGTTAGCTGACGATAAGGCAAGCCTCACAGGTCATTTCCCCGGACCCTGGTATTGGGCATGATCGACAGGTCTCTCAATACCTGCAGCACTCACTAAAAAACAGCGGGAAGCCAAAAAAGGTAATTTTTCCGGGCAGCTTTCCTGCACTTCATATAATCTGTTTCATAAAAAGTACGATATATCCGCAACTGGCAGCAACCATCACGAACAACACCTCATAATCCCGGCGCTGGAGAGTTGATTCACGTACATGCGTCCTTTTTCCTGTCCGGTATCCCCGCATATCAATGGTGAGTCCCAGAACATTGGACCGCAGGAGTGCGTTGTGCAATAATGAACATGAGGATGTAATCTATCGGCATCTTCATCTTCTCTAACGTGTGGACCAGGTCGCGTGGCTGGGTTGATATCAGGAAGAGCTGGAATGCAAAAATGAGCACCATGAACCGGAAGGTAAGGATGAGCCCAATCTCAAGGGCGCCCTGGGTTAAAGGAACGCTCCCGCCAATGAGAGGAGTGCCCGGGGGTACGAGGTAACCAAGAATTGCCCCGTTTGGCATGGTGATGAGGGTAATGACGATAAACACAACACTCATGACAAGAATGAGTTTTGATTGCTGCAGGACCTCCTGATGCAGCCTGCAAAAAAAAGCGATTACGAGAAGTGCAATAACAAGGATTGCAAGAAATACCAGATTTATTGATACTATACACATAAAACTGATGACAATAATGAATACAATCTTGGAAAACGGGGTAAGGCGATGAAAGAATCCGTCCTTGTGAACATATTGCAAAATTTCTGCCATGTTAAGCCACCCGGACCGGTATATCCGAAATAATAGATCCCTTCTCCATGGTGATGATACGATCAGCGCAGTTCTGTGCAATCTCTTTGTTATGCGTGATGACAATGATCGTATGTCCCTTGTTCTGGAGATTTTTTAAGATTTCCATGACAAGCCGGGCTTCGTTGCCATCAAGACCGGTAGTTGGCTCATCCAGTACAATAATGGAAGGGGACATGGCGATGACACATGCAATGGCAAGCCGCTGACGCTCTCCCCGCGATAACCAGCGGGGGTAAAGATCTTTTGTATGCAGGAGCCGGACTTCACGCAAAGCTGCGTCAATTATTATCTCGCCATTAAGAATTTTGAGATTTTTTAACCCGAACCCGATCTCCTCTTTCACCGTATCGGCAAAAAACATGTGATCCGGGTTCTGGAACACGAGGCCGACTTCCCTGGCGAGATTGGTAATCGTTTCAGATCTGGTATTTTTTCCCTTGATTATCACATCACCTCTCGTAGGGGAAAGGAGCCGGTTAAAGTGCTTGACGAGTGTTGTTTTCCCGGATCCATTCTCTCCCACAATTGCCACAAATTCCCCTGCACGGATATCGAGACTGATATCATTGAGGGCCAACGTGTCCCCGTATGCATAAAAAAGGTGGCGTACTGCAACCACCTCCGGGGCTGGAGCACCATTCTTTGTCCCGCCCTCCGGCAGCATGTCCCGTATTCCGGAAAAATCCGGTATCACAACTTTCCGGATCCGGTCGTCCCTGAGGACCTCATCCGGAGACCCCATTGCGCTGATATTACCGGCCTCGAGCACAACGAGAGTATCTACCATGTCCCGGAAGTGCAGGTATTTATGCTCAATGAGAAGTATCGTTTTTCCCTGTGCTTTTAAGGCAGTTAAGATGTCGACAATCCGCCGTGTGGCATGTTCATCAAGCTCTGATGTGGGTTCGTCCAGTATGAGTACATCATTACCCAGTGCCAGGGTCGCAGCTAACGCAACACGTTGTTTCTGGCCCCCGGAAAGATGGTGCGGGGAACGGTTCATAAGATCGGTAAGATAGGTTGTTGCCATGATTGAGGCGAGGCGTTCTTCAATTACCGCTGCTTCAAGACCCCGGTACTCAAGCGCAGAGAGTATCTCTTCTTGTACTGTCGTGAAGATCATCTGCGCTTCGGCATCATCAAAAACGATGCCGATGGTCTTTGCGAGCTCGGACAGTGTGGCATAGGTGGCCACGTCCTTTCCGTCAATGGTCACCCGGCCGTCTTTTTTACCGCCGTATTCATGGTACAGTATTCCAGCTGCTGCTAAGCAAAGGGTGGTTTTACCGGCGCCAGACGGCCCGGTCACCATCACGCACCTGCCTCTCTCTACCGGAAGGGAAAGCTGGTGCAGGGCCTCCGGCACCGTGTGGGGATAGGTATAACTGAAGTTCTGGAGTTCAATCATTCCTGTCCTCTTACCAACACCCTGCTTGAGGGTAGGTAGAGGATCTGGACAATAACTGCATTAAATACTGCCGTGATAACGACGATAGGAACAAATACCGCAACAAATTCCATCAGGTTTCCATGGTAATTTGGATTGCTAAGAATTGTTGCACTGACAAATATAATTGCAATTGCTGCAAACGTAAAACCGCTTGCAAGCGTGGTAAGAAATGTAGTAACCGTTGGCGCTAATTTTGTCTTGTTCTTCATGACCGCATAGAGCCCGAAACAGACCAGTGCACCAAGCGGTTCGCTGACAAGGTTAGCCGGAGGGAACATGGAACTGGAAATCAGCATGGACAGCAACCCGGCAACAATACCGATCCCCAGCGCTTCGTATACCTTTGGCTGGATAAGGATGATCGCAAGACAGTAGAACGCGATGATCATATTCGGCGTGAGCGGAGTATGGAGCATCGCAAGGAAATAGCGCAGAATCGCGCCTATAGCGAGCAGAATCCCGACAATTGCAATATCTTTTGACTTCATGTACATCACTTTTTTTAATTTTCGTGCTGGTAATCAGAGGTTTAAAGGTGTAAGGTACCAACAACATCACGTAGGTAACCAACTTATACCTTAATGTATAATTTTGTTCATCAATGTATTAAAAAGTAACTTCTTTTTGCTTTTATGCTTTTAACAGGGAATGGTTATACATGGCGGGTGACTAAAAGCCGGCATGCATACCTTACCAGAATTCTTATTAATGTTTTACAATCCTCACAGGTACTAGGAACACCTTTCATGAAACTCCTGATCGTGTATTATTCGATGTTTGGTCATGTGCACCGGATGGCAGAAGCAATATCGGAGGGAGCACGCGAAGTGCCGGGCACGGAAGTAATACTGCGTCGTGTCCCCGAGACCCTGCCAAAAGAAGTACTGGAAAAAACGGGAGCCGCGGAAGCCCAGAAAAAATTTTCCCATATCCCGGTCTGCACCCTGCAGGACCTTGCGGCAGCTGATGCGGTGATCTTTGGGACCCCGACACGGTTTGGCAATATGTGCGGCCAGATGCGGCAGTTCTTTGATGCCACCGGGGGCATCTGGAAAGCGGGAGCGCTTGTAGGAAAAGTCGGGAGCGTGTTTACCAGCACCGCGACCCAGCACGGTGGCCAGGAATCCACGATCCTGAGCGTTCACATAACACTTCTCCACCACGGTATGATCATTGCAGGTCTCCCGTACACCTTTGCCGGGCAGGGACGTCTTGATGAGGTCACCGGCTGCTCTCCGTATGGTGCATCGACCATTGCAGGAAACGAGGGGCAGCGGTTGCCCAGCGAGAACGAGCTAGCTGGGGCACGGTTCCAGGGCAGGTATGTCGCCGGGATCGCAGCAAAACTTGCACGGTAAGTCCTTTCACCCGCACAAAAGGACCAGCATCAGGGATCTCTACAGGGTTTTTACGCTCAACCCTGCAGCACAATCCTGTTTTTTTGAGCACTTTCGCACCGCTCAGACCTGATCCTTATCCCCCCTTGTGTGGGAGTGATCCGGTGCTATGCTGATCGAACTCCGCAAGGGAATGACGCTCCATCCGGGCACTTTTAACGCAGTGATCGCACCTGTGACGGTGATGGTCTCTGCACTCAACAGCAACACGGATCTCCAGCGTTTTCTCTTCCTGTACGTGAGTGGCAACTACTCGCGTCTCCTCTCTTCGGTCAGCCGGTCATCTAGGACCTTTGAGGTCCGCAGGGCGTTCACCGCCCACCAGCTTTTCACGATACTTAAAGAGGTGAGCCACACGGTCGTGCTCGTGGAGCATGATCCGACACTCTTTGAAGGGGCAGAGACGATGATACCCCAGATCGCGGGGATGCTCAAAGAAGTCGGTCGCGAATCGCTCGTGGTCCTGTACGCGCCCTCCACCGACCCCTCATTCTCCCTGCTGATGCGACAAGCTGATCATATCATCGAGATCGCGCCGGCTGACGACATAACCGGGACTGCGCCGTATCGCAGCTCCCGCTCATCTCGTAATGACGGTCCGGTTCCCTGTGCACAGCGGACCCTGGAGGTGTCATGATGGGAAGGAGTTTTGAGAGCGTCCGCCAAGGAGTGAAAAGCATTGCTGACCGCTGGGCCCGGTCATCACGGGCTCTTAAAAAGGAGGACCAGCAGTATGGTGAGAAACTGGTGGAACTGGCAAAGAAACATTCGAGCGAAGCGTTCATGGCCTGCGATGATCCGCTCGAAGCTGCGGTCTTCTCGGCGCTTGTCGAGACGATCAAGCGCCAGGACCAGATCGAATCTCACCTGAGGGAAGATGTGGATCGTTGACTCTGCCTACCGGGACGGTGGGGTTGATCTCTGGACAAAAGATGGCACGGTCTCAAAAGTCCATCACGATTACAACCCCCCTTTTTTCATCCACTTCCATGACCCGCCCGCTCACCATGAGATGATTGACGCCCTTGAAGAGCGGTACGGTTTAGAGGAGTGTACCATCCGGACCATCTTTGGGGATCTTCAGGGATACTCAGTATACGCAGGTCGTGATGTTGCCGAAGCAATCGAGCAGCAGGCACAATCCGACGTGCAGCTCTTCAATGTTGATGTGCGCCGTGACCAGCGTTTCATGGCGGAGAAGGGGTTCTTCCCCTGCGGTGCCGGGAACGATTCGAGATACTCTCCGGAATTCTTACACGATCTGAACCTTATTGAACTTAAGGTCCACGACAATCCTGCACTCTCATCCGCCTGTTCGGATGTAGAGGTCATGTGCGGGTACACCGAGCGGCTGACCGGGCAGCCAAACGACGTGCTTGCAGATCTTTTCTCGCTTGTCGGGTCACTCGATCCTGATGTAATCCTCATGCCGGATGCCGATACCTGGCTGCCCAGGATCCAGAAGGAAGCACAAAAACACGGTCTTGCGATGCCCTTCTCACGAAACGGGAAGTACCGGCAGATGGATGCCCGGTCCTACTGGAGTTACGGAAGGATGGAACACAAAGAATCAGCCCTCATTCCGGATGGGCGTATCCTGATTGACACCGAACAGTCGTTTGTGTACCAGGAAGGCGGGCTTGAAGGGGTGCTCATGGCAGCCCGGCTCTCCGGGCTCCCGCCGAACCTTGCATCCCGTTTCACGCCCGGCACCCTCATCAGTAGTTATGAAGTCTATGAAGCAGTGAAGCTGGGGATAGCCGTACCGTTCCGGAAGAGCGACCCGGAGATGATCCGGCATATTTCCCGGCTCCAGGCCGCGGACCGCGGCGGGATGATGTTCCAGCCGGTGCCGGGCATCTACGAAAACGTGGAGGAGATCGATTTCACCTCAATGTATCCCTCGATTATCGTGAAAGCCAACCTGTCACCCGAGACGATCGGGCACCCTGACCGTGCGGGGTTTCTTCCCGCAGCGCTTAAACCCCTTCTTGACCTGCGTATCACTACAAAACGATTGAAGAAAACAGACCCCCGCTTTGCCGGCATCGATTCAATTCTGAAGTGGATGCTTGTCACCTGCTTTGGATATACCGGCTACAAGAACGCGAAGTTCGGGAGGATCGAATTACATGAAGGAATCACGGGACGATCCCGGGATATCCTGATTCGCACGAAAGATATAGCCGAAGAGATGGGTTTTACGGTGCTGCACGGGATCGTGGACTGCCTCTGGGTCCAGGGGTCTGCGGTTGAGATGCTGAAACAAAACGTCGAGAATGAGATTGAAATTCTTACCGAGATCGAACACTTCAACTGGATTGTTTTCCTCCCGCAGGCAGACGGGTCTGGCGCCTATAACCGCTATTTTGGGAGGTTACGCGACGGGAGCGTGAAAGTCCGGGGGATCGCAGCACGGAGGCATGATACACCGGAGATCGTCCGCACGATGCAGGGTAAAATGCTTGAGGTCATGGCGGGTGCAGGAAGCATCGCAGCGCTCAACGACAAGGAAGAAGAGATCAGGAGTATTTTTTCAGAGACGGCAAGGTGTCTTCCTGCTTCAGACAAAAAGGCACTCGTAATCAATCGCAGGATCAGCCGGCTTACCTATGCACACCGCTGTCTTGAAGGAGCAGCAGTCAAGGTATACCGTGACCGTGGCATTGAAATTGCACCGGGAATGAAGATCGGGTACATTGTCCGTGAAGCACGGAGGTACTCCGTGGATACCGAATGGGATGCTGCAGTTTTTGATATTCCCTATTACCAGGCCCTGCTGGAAAAAGCATGGAAAGAGATTGCGTTTGCATTTCGCACACCTCCTTTACGGGGGTACCCGGTAGAACAAAAACTGCCTGATGCCTGTCAGGCAATTATCTGCCAGTAACATTCATTGCCTATACAAACACTCTCACGTATACGGGATGATGGGGGATGCTGTTTTCACCGGGAAGTAGTGAGATCGATAAAGAAGCGCTCGCCCTGCACGCGAAACACCACGGAAAACTGGAGATCCGCTCAAAGGTTCCGCTGAAGAACAAACAGGACCTCTCCCGGGCATATACCCCGGGTGTAGCTGAAGTATGCCGGGAAATTGCCAAAGATAAAAACCTTGCCTACAAGTATACCATGAAGGCAAACACGATTGCGATTGTTACCGACGGCTCTGCGGTTCTTGGGCTTGGTAACATCGGGGGCTATGCGGCAATACCCGTTATGGAGGGAAAAGCGATCCTTTTTAAAGAGTTTGCTGACATCGATGCATTCCCGATATGTTTTGAAAATTATGAAACGGATTTTACCGACCAGATCAAAAATATTGCGCCGGTTTTCGGGGGAATCAATCTCGAGGATATTGCTGCCCCCAAATGTTTTGAGGTTGAAGATGCCCTGCAGGACATTGGTATTCCGGTGATGCATGATGACCAGCACGGGACTGCTGTTGTTGTTCTTGCTGCGATTCTCAATGCCTGCAAAGTGACCGGAAAAAAATTTGAGGACTTGAATGTAGTCATATGCGGAGCCGGAGCAGCCGGTTACGCCATCACACGGTTACTCAAATGTATCGGGTATGATCCCAATGTCTGTAAAAAAGTGCACGAGATCATTGTCTGTGATACGCACGGGACCATCTTCCGCGGACGGGAAGGACTGTATAAAAACAAGTATAAGTTCATCCTTGCTGAGGAAACAAATCACCCGGCGCTTGCAGGAACACTTGCAGACGCGATGATTGGTGCTGATGTCTTAATTGGCGTTTCGGCACCACAGATCGTCACCGAAGAGATGGTCCGTTCGATGAACAGGGACGCAATTGTGTTTGCAATGGCAAACCCGGTGCCGGAGATATGGCCCGATGCTGCGAAGAAGGCAGGGGCTGTCGTAGTGGGAACCGGGCGAAGTGATTTTCCTAACCAGATCAATAACGTGCTTGCATTTCCGGGCATATTCCGGGGTGCACTTGATGCGCGTGCTACACGTATAACTGATGAAATGAAGATTGCTGCAGCGCATGCAATTGCAGATTACATAAAAAAACCTCATAAAGATCGTATCCTGCCAAATATCCTCGATAAGGACGTGACCCTCGCAGTAGCAAAAGCTGTGGCAAACGCTGCGGTGAAGTGCGGCTGCAGCAGAAAAATCTGAAAAACCAATTAATTAATGGACTTCGTGCTCGTAGCGTTGTGCTGCTTCTCCGCCTTTCAGGCAGAAATCATGATACAGGAGCCCGAGTTCTTGGGTAACCGGGCAGTTTCTGCAGGTGCACCCTTTATCTTCTGAAATACAGAGCATGCTTTTTCCAGCAATGCAGTACAGCAACTCATCATGTTCCCGGGCGTAGCGGTTGAAGGAGGGGCATGCCGGGCAGATACAGGTCTGCCGCTTTTCATGATTGATCAGCTTGCGTTCTTTTGCATTTTTCTCCCAGGACATGTTCAGCCATTGTTCAAAGGTATCCATAAAGATCCCAAAATTCTGTAATCAGCTCATCCATAGCCGGTTATGTCATAATTAATGGTTGTAGAATTTTTTGCACATTCTTTACCGTGGACAAGTACTTCATCGATCATCTTTTTGAGTAGTGTGGGATATATTGCGCCTACCATTTCCTGCACAGGCTTACCCTCACAGAAAAATTTGAAGGTTGGGGTACTTCGGACTCCGTAGCGTTCGGCAGTCCACTGGTTTTCCATGATGTTTATCCGCACAAAGACCACCGAATCCCTATACTCAACCGCGTAATTTCTGAAATAGGGTTCCATCTGGTGACAGAATGCACACGTGGGACTGTAGAACATGACCGCTACGGGTTTTGTTTCGTTCTCTACGGTTTTCTCCCAGATGAGGTCATTTCCTTCGACCAGGGGGTCTTCTGTCATGGGAATACCTTCTCAGCCAGACATTAGGAGATGCGGCAGATATAGTTTGTCCTGTCTTCATGCATTCGGCTGGTTGATGACTGTTTATTAAAGATAAAAAAAAGAATAAAAACTGATAAAAAAGATGCCGGAATTATCGTTTTTTGTACGCACGTGTGCTATTGAATGGACAGGTTCCCTGCACTGTCCATCACGTTATTTTATTGCACAGGGAATGCATACCACGATCAATAACCCGGGAGTGAACAAGGAATGCTGATGCGGATTGGCGGCAAGGATGTCGAGGGAATTGATGAGTGCTGGATTGAGGTGAAAAATCCGGCAACCGGCGAATTGGTGGACCGCGTACCGGATGGAACAAACGAGGATGTTTCCTGTGCAGTTGATGCTGCTGAGGCGGCGTTTGGTGCATGGGCTAAAAAGTCCATGCGTGAGCGCGGAATGATCCTGTTCCATGCCGCCCGGATAGTGAGGGATCAGCATAAGGATCTCGCACGGCTGCTTACGATTGAGCAGGGCAAGCCGATTTACGAATCCATTGACGAAGTCCGCGGTTTTGCCAATATTTTAGAGTTCTATGCCGGGATCTCGGCACACTCTTCCGGTGAGGCAATCCGGCTGGGCCCTGCCGGTGACTGCATGGTTGTCCGCGAACCCCTTGGGGTCTGTGGTGCTATCATCCCGTGGAATATGCCGGTGCTGATCATGGGCTGGAAGGTGGGGCCCGCACTCCTTGCCGGTAACACACTGGTGCTCAAACCTGCCTCAACTACCCCGTTGACCACATTGAAACTTGCAGGGATCCTCGATTCTGCAGGTCTTCTTCCCGGAATACTCAATATTGTCACCGGCAGCGGAAAATCCGTGGGTGAAGCGATCGTTACGCATCCTGCAATCCGGAAACTGTCATTTACCGGTGACTGCACAACCGGTAATAAAATACGGGAACTGGCATCGGGACACTTAAAGGATCTAACCCTGGAACTGGGAGGCTCAGACCCGATGATCGTGATGGACGATGCGGATATCGATCGGGCGGTGGAAGGAGCGGTTCGCGGGCGGTTCTACAATGCAGGACAGACCTGTACAGCAGTAAAACGTCTCTATGTCCATGAAAAAATTTCAACCCGGTTCATAAAGAAATTAAAGGATCGTATCGATGCCCTGACGGTAGGAAACGGGTTGGGATCGAAGATCGATATCGGTCCGATGAACAGTGCAGGGCAAAGGGAGAAAATCTCGCAGATGGTAGAAGAAACAAGGGAAAACAAGGAAGGGACTATCCTCACCGGAGGTTATACCCTGAAAGGAACTGCGTACGAGAGGGGTTATTTCTATCGCCCGACACTGGTCAGCACTATCAGTCTGGATTCAAGGCTCGTAACCAGTGAAATTTTTGGTCCGGTACTGCCGGTCATGACCGTCCCTGATCTTGACACCGCCATCCTTGAGGCAAACAACACCCGGTACGGATTGGGAGCTTCTGTCTGGACAAAAGATCTCGCCACAACAAAACGGGTATTTGATGAAGTGAAAGCCGGGATCATCTGGGTGAACCGGCATCTCACGGTGCCCCCAGAAGTGCCGTTTGGCGGGATGAACGAGAGCGGAATCGGGCGGGAGAACGGGCAGCACGCTCTTGATAGCTATTCCCGGACAAAGACCCTGTTTTTAGGCTGGTAAAAACTATTTTTTTGATAATCTTTTGGCACAGGTAACCAGTACGATTGCACAGGCAATCACCGCGAGCGGGAGCGGCGACTTCCGCGTAGTAGGAGCAGGTGCGGGTGGGGTGGTTGGAGGTAAGGATACTGTCGGGGTCGTTGTTACCGGTGCCGGTGTTCTCATCGTTGTCGGGTGTCCCTCAACAATAGTAAACGTAGTCGATCCTGTCACGTCTACGGTGATCCCGGAGACTTTTACCAGATATTCATCCGGCCTGAACGTGGATGCATCGATATCAAACGACCAGCGGTTATACCCGTTTGTTCCCGGTATAACTTTTACCGTTCCCGTCAAACCGGAAAACCCGCTTCCCTGCACTTTCTGCGTGGGTTTGAACGATGATGAGTAAACCTCAATCATGAGAGTATCGCCGGCTGCAAGATTGGTCGAACCGGTGATGGTAAACTTGTCGCCGACAAAATGTTCACCGATCGGGTTGATGAGCGTAGTTGGTCTGCTCACAAAAAACGAGACTGTGGTAAAACTGTCATCGATATTCTGGTTGTTGATCGCCCGCAGGAGAGCAGACCCGGCATCAGGGGTCTGAAGACTTCCCGGACCGGTGAGCTGGAAAATTACCGTCCCATCTCCCAGCTGGCGGTTGATAACACTGCCAGTACCCGGATCATAGACAATATCGAACTGCCCGTTCATCATGGGATGCTGGATGATAACGAGATACTGGCCGGATGCAAGGTCCTGTGTGTCGGAAGATTTCATCTCGTATGAATATGTGTTGTCTGCATTGACCTGCACGGTATCAATCTTTACGTAATTGTAACCGATTACCCAGATCTGGAGCCCGTTCTGCGGGTGACCTGTGGCAATGCCGCGGATAGAGACCGGATCGCCATTTGCAATGGATGAAGAAGATCCGGTATCGCCCGGAGTAAGGGTGACGGCAGCAGATGAAGGCAGGAGAACAACGGCACAAAGCATAAAAAAAAGCATACCGCATGCATACCTCGCGACATTTGAGTATCCGGTCATCATGATTACTTCCTGCTATCATATGATTGTAAAAAGGCATTGAAATAGTAGATCGAAAGAGCAGATCGAATGAAAAGAAGAAATAAAGAAGCGAGTGGGAGGAGTAAGCCTCCTTTTGTTTTAGCGGCATTCAGCTATGCGTCATACCCGGACAGGTACCGGGCGATCCTATGGTCCTGTTTTGACTTGCACCCGCAGGGATTCGCCGTTTCACCGATTCCTGTTTGTTAACGCTCAGCGAGTTATCACACATTCCGTGTGCACTTGACGGTAAAACCGTCTCTATCGCTTCATGACTGAAAACAGGCCGTGTCGTTTCTGTGCCATTGCCGTGACTCTCGCCACCCGTACTTGTGTACGGCTGCGTGCCCGGTGGGTGGGGGGACTTTCCTCAGCAGCCAAAATGGCCACCGTCGGCCGCTCTCTCCCTCTCCTGTAATACTATGAGTTTTCAGAAGATAAGCACAGCGCTCGGGGCAGGATTTGCCTACAAAAAAGTGCCGTGTCCGTGTTTCTGTTTACAATGTTCAAAAAACGTGAACACGCAACCACGGTTTCCCTCCCGCCATTTTGGCTATCCCGATTACGATACCCCGGATCTGGTAATATGCCATCATCGCTCTCAGCGCAGGATGGGCCGGGGGACCGTCATTGTCCCCTCCCTGATTTTACAGGTACTTAATATTTCGCATCCCGATGAAAGGCATTCTACAGGATTAAAAAAAATCTGAACATACCTAGGAGATTATTCCCGCTGCCGTTTTATGTCTCTCCACAAATGAAATACCTCTTGAACGGGTAATACCTCATCATCACTATCAGCGCTGGAATAGTGGGGGAAAAACACTTCCCTCTCTTTCATTATATAGGATTTTTTTTCTCTTTGCTTAAACAAAGAAAATCTCCTGAGTTCTTGTTCGAAAGATTGTTAAATAAGGTGCGCTAAAGACAGTCTCAAAGATAAGGGGGAGATACAATTGAACCTGCTCAATACAGATGAGGGTGAGATAGCGGTACGACTTGCACGCGGTGCGATTGAGTATACTATTATAAAAAAACCGAAACCAGCCCTCTCATTGACACCGGTTTTCGGGCACAAGCGGGGAGTTTTTGTCACGCTCACCAAAGCGGGAGAACTTCGCGGGTGTATCGGCT